>CAMCTH010000393.1 GCA_945877965.1 Planctomicrobium piriforme
CTCACCAGTTTGACGCAAGCCGAGATTCGCGCGCGGCTCGATCTGTTTGATCGCGAAGGGAAACCGGTTTCGAGCGACGAGCAGATCTCGACGATCAAGTTCTCTCCCGACGGCCGCCCCGAGCCGCGGACTGTCACGTGGCGACCGCCGATTCGCGAGCCGGGCTACTATCGCGGCAAAGTCGTCATCTCGGATCGCAACGGTTTGTTGCGTGAAGACGCAACGGCGCTCGTCGTCGTCGAGCCGATCGATCGTCTGCGGCCGGGCAGCGGCTCGTTCCTCGGCGATTTCGGTTGGAGCATTCTCGAAGCTCGCGACGTCCCGCAAGCCGACGACCTGCATGTGCTGCTCTACGAAGCGGGCGTGCGACGTTTGAAATATCCCGTTTGGTTCGGTGCGACGAACACGCCTGAGGCGCGAAAGATATTGCGGTTCGTCGAGCGGTTGAACGTGCAAGGCGTGGCAGTGATCGGCACGCTGACTCCGCTGCCGTTGTCGAGCGAAGGGCGCGATGTTCCCGACCTGGCGGCCGCACAAACCTTTCGCGATGCTCGCGAACGATGGTTGCCGATCGTCGAGCCGGCGATGTTCGATCTGGCGTTCAAAGTCCGCGGCTGGCAACTCGGCCACGATCGCGATCTCGGGTTCCTCGCGCTCCCCGGCGCGGCCGATCGGATCGCCGTCGTGAAGAAAGAATTCGATCGCATCGAACAAGACTCGCAACTCGGCGTCGCTTGGTCGTGGCTGCAAGAGCTGCCGCCGACGAACGATCCGGCCATGCGGTTCCTCTCGCTCATCGCCACGCCCGAGATGACGGCCGACGAACTCGGCCAGATGCTCGACGGCGGCGGCTTCCCGGAAGGGGTGCAGCGCTGGGTCGGTCTCTCGGCCCTCTCGCGACATGAATACGCGCAGCCCGACCGCGTGCGCGATCTCGTCGACCGGATGATCGCCGCGAAAGCGCACGGGGCGGCGGCCGTGTTCTTTGTCGATCCGTTTTCGGCCGAGAATGGCTTGATGGAGCGAAACGGTTCGCCGACGGAACTGTTCTTGCCGTGGCGCACGATCGCCGCCGCCCTCGACGGCGCGCAGCCGGCCGGTTCCATCACGCTCCCCAACGGCAGCGAAAACAAGCTCTTTCTCCGTTCCGAAGATGCCGTGCTCGTCGTCTCGTCCGACAAACCGACGGACGAAACGATCGCGCTCGACGGCAAGCTCCGCGTCACCGATCTGTGGGAGAAACAGATCGTTACGCACGCGCACGATCCGGCGGCCGGCAACGCCGCGTCGAACGGACCGGGCACGAAGTTCGCCGTCGATTCCATGCCGCTCGTCGTGACCGGCATCGATCGCGGCAGCGCGGCCTGGGATTGTGCGCTGAAGCTCGAACGCTCGCAGCTCCGCGAGGTTTTTGGGACGCCGCAACAAACGGCCTTGATCGTGCGCAACACCTATGCCCAGCCGGTCCAAGGAAAGCTGACGTTCGTCACGCCCGAGGGGTGGATCATGCGGCCGGCTGCGTTCGATGTCTCGCTCGGCGTCGGCGAAGAAGTGCGGCTGCCGGTGGAAATCACCTTGCCGACCGCGGGCGAGACGGGCGACGTGCTGTTGCGGATCGATCACGACGTGACGGCCGACCGTCGCCGGCAGTTCGCGGTCTATCGCAACGTGCGGATCGGCGTCGGCGATGTGCTGCTCGAAGTCGAAACGCGTTACGTCGGCGACGTGCTCGAAGTCGAACAGCGGCTTGTCAATAACTCGCAATCGGCGGTGAGCTTCCGCTTCAACTTGTTCGCGCCGAATCAGCGGCGGATGCGGACGCACGTCGTCGATCTGCCGCCGGGCGGAATCGATGTGCAGTCGTACAAAATGCCGGAAGGCAAATCGCTGCAAGGCAAGACCCTGTGGATTCGGGCCGAAGAGATCGGCGGCAATCGCGTACTGAGTGAACGCTTCACGGTCGGAGAGGAACTATGACGACGATCGGTGAAGTCGCGCAATTCTTGGAGACGTTCGCACCGTCGGCCTTGGCCGCTGAGTGGGACAACGTCGGCCTGTTGTTAGGCGATCGCGCTCGGCCTGCCGCTCAGGTGATGACGTGTCTGACCGTTACGCCGGCCGTCGTTGAGGAAGCCCTCGCGGAGCGGGTCGATCTGATCGTCGCGCATCATCCGTTGCCGTTTCGTCCCGTGAAGTCGATCACCGCCGACTCGTATTCCGGCGGCCTGCTGTGGAAGCTGGCCTCGGCGGGCGTGTCGGTTTACAGTCCGCACACCGCGTTCGATTCGGCGGCCGACGGAATCAATCGTCGCTTGGCCGACGGCTTGGGGCTCGTCGATCTCCAACCGCTTGAGCCGATCGCCGCGTCGAGCGATCCGCGCGTCGGCGTCGGCCGGCACGGCCGCTTGCCGCGACCGACGTCGCTCCGGGATTTCACTTCGCTCGCGAAACAGTTTCTGCGCATCGATGCGATCGACGTCGTCGGCGCAGATACGCGGATGCTCAAGCACGTCGGCATCGCGTGCGGCAGCGCCGGCGAGTTGATGAACGCCGCGATTGACGCCGGCTGCGATGCTTTCGTCACCGGCGAGGCGCGATTCCACACGGCCGTCGAAGCCGACGCCCTGGGGATCGCGCTGGTGTTGGTCGGCCACTACGCCGGCGAACGATTCGGCGTCGAGCACTTGGCGGGGATCGTCGGCAGCGCCTTCCCGCACCTGACGGCCTGGGCCGCCCGTCGCGAGAGCGACCCCTTGCGACGAGTATAAGTCCGCATTCCTCGCGGAACGGCGGGCTCCACGTCGCTTCGTTGACTCACCTTGGCGGCTGCCTAGAATGGTACGTTCCGTAAGTCTGTTTCGTACCCCAATCAGGCGGTGAGAGGTCTGCATGACTCGATTTCTGACCGCCTTGCCGGTGTACAACGAGGTGAAGCACGTTCGCGCGGTGTTGGAAGAGGTTCGCCGCTACAGTCCCGAGATTCTCGCCGTCGACGACGGTTCGACCGACGGCACCTCGGCCGTCCTCGATGAGATTCCGAATCTGCACTTGGTGCGACACGAAAAGAATCGCGGCTACGGGGCCGCGCTCAAGTCGGCCTTTGAATATGCCCGAGCGAATGATTACGAGCTCGTCGTGACGATCGACTGCGACGGCCAGCATCAACCGCAGCGCATCCCCGAGTTCGTCGCCGCCGCGGAAGGTTGGGACATCGTCTCGGGGAGTCGCTATCTGAAAGTACTCCCGGGCGACAACGAAGCGCCGCCGGAGCGGAAGCGGATCAATCAGCAACTGACTGCCGAGTTAAATCGTCGGCTCGGCCTGTCGCTGACCGACGCCTTCTGCGGCTTCAAGGCGTATCGTACGGCGAAGCTCGACAAGCTCGATCTCTCCGAACTCGGCTACGCTATGCCGCTGCAACTCTGGGTCCAAGCGGCTCACGCAGGCTTGAAGATTCGCGAGCTACCGGTGCCGCGAATCTACTTGGACGAGAATCGTTCGTTCGGCGGCGCGCTCGACGACGGTTGGACGCGGCTGCAGTATTACCACTTGGTGCTCGACCGCAGCTTCGACAAGATCGGCTTGGCGAGCAGCGCCGGTGAGTTGTGGACCGGCACGCTGCACCCCGATGCGTTGAACGGCGATGCCGCGCCGAGTGCGGCCGAGGAATGTACGGGATGAATCGCGGTCGCCGACTGCAGGCTCCGCGCGAAGATCGAACGTGGCTCGTCGAGCCGCCGTTCGCGGAGTTGCCGGCGACGGTCGCAGCGAACATCGCCGCCCGTGCGACGCGCGACTCGTACGAACTGAACGGCACGACGCTCGGGCAACTCGCCGACGCCGCGCGAGCCGATCTCGTCCGCGATGCATTGCACGACACCCAGCAGTATCGCGACGTCGACGTCAGCTCCGCGCTCCGCGCTCCGAGTTCCGCGCTCCTGTTGGCCGGCCATCAGCCGGAGCTGTTTCACCCCGGCGTGTGGGCCAAGAACTTTGCCCTCGCGAAGTTGGCGGAGAACGTCGGGGCGGTGCCGATCAATCTCGTCATCGACGGCGACACGCAGAAGTCAGCGTCGTTGCGCGTGCCGACCGGGACGGTCGACGAGCCGCACGTCGAGACCGTGCCGTTCGACGGCCCGAGCGAAGAGATCCCGCACGAGGAACGACGCGTCGTCGACGAAGCGACCTTTGCGAGTTTCGGCGAACGTGCCGCGGAGATACTCAAGCCGTTCGTCGCCGCGCCGTTGTTGGAACGATTTTGGCCGACGGTCGTCGCCCAGCATGCGCAAGGCGCGACGCTCGGCGAGTCGATCGCCCGGGCTCGGCACGCTTGGGAAGGATCGTGGGGCGTGCAGACGCTGGAGTATCGGCAGAGCCGGATGTGTGAAACCGTCGGCTTTCGACGGTTTGCTTTGCATCTGCTCGCCGAGTTGCCGCGATTTCACGCCTCCCACAATGGGGCCCTGGCCGACTACAAGCGGCAGGAAAACATACGCAGCGCGAACCATCCGGTCCCGGCCCTCGCCGGTTCGGCAAGTGATGACGACGCCGGGCTCGAAGCACCGCTCTGGCTCTGGACGGCGGCGAACCCGCGGCGTCGCCGGGTCTTTGTGCGGCGCATAGGTAGGGAGTTGGAACTATCCGATCGGGCCGAGGTTCGCGTTCGGCTGCCGCACGGCGAGTCGGGTGATGTTGCCAAGGCGGTCGAGGCGTTAGACGAACTCGCCGCGCAGGGGATCAAGCTGCGGAGTAAGGCCCTGCTGACGACGATGTATGCCCGACTCGTGCTGGGGGATCTGTTCCTGCACGGCATCGGCGGCGGGAAGTACGACGAGTTAACCGACGAGATCATTCGCCGCTTCTTTGGCTTCGCCCCGCCGGGCTACGGCATCGTCACCGCCACGCGCCGGTTGCCGATCCCCCTGCCGCCGCGGAGCGACGAGACCGAGGCTTCGCTCCGCCACGAACTTTGGGAACTTGCGCATCATCCCGAACGATTTTTACTGTCAGGGGCGTCGGGCGAAGCGACGTCGGGAGACGCAGCGCGGTGGATCGGCGAGAAACGCCGTTGGATGGAGTCGGAACCGACGCGCGAGACAGCCCGCGAAC
>CAMCTH010000394.1 GCA_945877965.1 Planctomicrobium piriforme
GGCGACGATCGCGGC
Source organism: Planctomicrobium piriforme (assembly GCA_945877965.1). Lineage (GTDB taxonomy): Bacteria > Planctomycetota > Planctomycetia > Pirellulales > PNKZ01 > CAMCTH01. The sequence goes on from CAMCTH010000394.1 coordinate 16, forward strand.
TGGAATCCGGCTGCGCCACGGAATTCCGTGGCACAGCCCCACACTTTGTCGCCACGCTCGCTCGTTTCGCACTCGCCGGGCCGGAGAATCTGCCGTGAGAGAGATGTTAGCGGGGGACGAAACCCTGAGCGACGCCCTCGTTTTTGAGGTCGCGAAGCGGTGGCTCTCGGCGACCGGCGAGGAGCAAAAAAAGTTGACGACCGGCGTGGCGGAATGGCTCGTCGACGAGCATGGCCGCGAGTTGCCGTGGCTCGATCTCCGCTGGTCGCGGAAGCGCAAAGTCGATCTGACGCGGTACCGCATCTACAAGATCGTGCGGCAGGCGATCGAGCGCGACTTCGTACAACTCCATCCGCCGCAGGCCGTGCAGTTGCGCGAAGAGTTGCTGCAACTCTACGATCTCGATCCGCGACGCCACGACATCGACGTCGTCGACGTGGCTGAAGACCTCAACGACATGGTGGCGCGACAGACCGCCGAAGTGGCGTTGCAAGTCATTCGCAAGTTGGCGAAGTACAATGCGGAAGTCGCTGCAGAGCAGGGGACCGAGCCGGAACCGGTCGGCATCGGTTTGGGAGCCGGTTACAGTTCGCTCGCAGTCGTGTCGCACTTGGCGAAGATGATCGGTTCGATGACTGATCCCCCGCGACTGCGTCTGCACGCACTGACGGCGACGATCGCCGATACGAAGATTTCGCCGGTCACGTTCTTTAGCCTCTTCCGTAGCGATCGGAACGAGTACGTCGACCTGCCGACGACTGCCACCGTTCGTTGCAAGGAGTACGAGAACCTCAAGACGCAGGACGTGAAGATTCGGACCGCGTTTGAACTCCGCGATCGCGTGCAGTTGATCATCACCAGCCTCGGCGCGGCCGACGACGAGCACGGCACGATTCGTCAGTACCTCGACTATCGTCAAGATCATCCGGAGTTGCTGCAAGGAGAGCTCGTCGGCGACTTGCAGTACCTGCCGTACGGCAAGTCGGGGGCGATCCTGCTGAACGACAATCCCGGCTGGCGGGCCGTCACGCTGTTTGATTGGCCCGATCTCGAAAAGTTCGCAGCCGACGAGAACCATTACATGGTCATCTGCGCCGCGCCGTGTCGTCGTTGCCGCAACTACAAGACGCGCGCCATCGTGCCGTTGCTCGAACATCTGCGAGTCTGGACGCACCTGGTCACCGATCGCGCGACGGCCGAGCAACTGCTGAAGGCGGCGACGCCCAAAGCATAACGAGGCACGACATTGCCTCACAAACTACGCAGGAAGCGAGCGAGAGCGGCCGACTCGTCGTCCGTCGCGGTCGTCGGGACTTGGTGCCGATAGACTTGCAACACTTCTTCGAGCGACGCGGCGCGGTTGTCGTGAAAGTACGCCGCGCCGTGGCCGACTCCGCGCAACGTCGGCGGATTGAACTTCGCTTGCCCTAGTTCATCGCGCAGACCGACGTCGTACGATCCTTGCGACGTGTAGGTTAACGGCCCGACGTGGCATTGGCCGCAGTTCCAACTTTCGAACACCTTGCGGCCCCGCTCAAGCAACTCCCGATCGAATACATCACGCGGCCGCGCGATCAACGGCGGCGGCAGCGGCAACGTGTGCAGAAATGCCACGACGTCGTCATGCTGCTCGGGACGCAGACTCGGGCCGTGCATAGTCGTTTCAAACGATTGACGAACCTGATCGCGCAGCTCGCGTTGCAACCCGTTCCAAGCCCACTGATCGGTCAGCGAGGTCCCCAGCAGACTGATGACTCGCTTCGGGTTGCCGTAAGCGCCGTCACCGAACGTGTCGGCCGTCCGCCCCTGCGTGTGCCCGTCGGGATGACAACTATGACAACTCATCGTCCCGCCGAGGGACAGGCCCGCGTTGAAGAACAACCGCTCGCCGCGATCGCGAGGATACGACTCCGGTTGCGGCCCGAGACTGATTTCTATCGCCTGCCGGGATGACAAATCGATCCAAGAGACGGAATCGCCTAACTGATTCACAACCAGGGCATGCTGTTCATCACACGACAGCAGGATATCGCTGGGTCGAGCGCCGACGGCAATCGATAGCGGCAAGACTTCACCTTCGGCCACGACGACGAGACTTGCCGCGCCGCCGAGCGCAACCAGCATACGACCGCCTGTCGCTCGCGCGATTGCGTTCGGATCGCCCGCGCCGACGTCGGGCTGATCCAGTTCGACGATCTGCAACTCTTCCGCGGCGAGCAACTTCGGATCGGCCAAACGATCCCAAGGAACTTGCCATAATCGATTCTTCATCAAGGCACCGCTGCGAAGATGCTCGGCCGTCGTCGGGAGTTGCGAGTTCAACGTCTGACCCGCAAACGCGACGGTTCGCGTCGCAGGATCGAATGCGAGGCCGCGCAGATTGTGACCGTCGATCGTATGCACGGCCAAAATGCGGCGACGACGCCAATCGATCGCTGCGATTTGGCCGCCGAAGGCATCGAGCACGATCAACCGCTCGCCGTCGGGCGTGAACCCAACCTCGCGCGGCGCGAAGGGAAGAGCGATGCTCGCCACAACGCGAAGTTGACTTCCGCCGCCTGGGGAACTTGGTTCACTCACCGCCGGTGGACGCAGCGCAACGACGTCGATCGTCCGCAACCAGAGGCCCGCGACCGCCGCGGTCCGCTCGTCGGGGGAGATCGCAACTTTCGTCGGATACGGCGAAACGGCGAGCCGACCGGTGACCGCGATTCGCCCCGCCGAGTCGTAGCAGAGCGTAATCAGCTCATGCGTTTTGTCGTCGACGACGACGAACTCGCCGGTTGTTTCGCAGCGTGCAAGATCCGCCAACCGCACAGCGACCGGCTGCTCGTCAATCACCGCACGACGTTCGAGATCGATCCGCGAGAGCGTACCGCTCCGTCGATTCGCCACGACGCACGTTCGCCCGGCATCGAGCCACGCCGCCGCCACAGGCCGACGCCAGTGCGTCGCTTCGTGCCGGCTCGACGACGTCGACATCGGCGGCGACTCCGCCATCGCCCCCCTGATGGCGATGAGCAAACCGATCCAACAACAACGAAAACGACCGTTCACCATCGCACGCCCCTATCGCACGCCGCCGATGCCGGGGTTACCATCACGGCAGGTCGTCTTTTCGTAAGGAATGGATCCATGCGCGTCGTCGCTCGTTGCCTGCTCGCTACCCTCGCTTTGGCCGTCGTCGCACTCGCCTTGCCGCAGCGGGCATCGGCTTGGAATGCCGTCGGTCACATGACGGTCGCCAAGCTGGCGTTCGCGATGCTGACGCCCGACGAGCAGCAGCGGCTCACCGCCATTCTCGCGGAACATCCGCACTATGGCCAGTATCTGTCGGCCGCCAAGCCCGACGAGTTCACCGCCGGCGAATGGGCCGTCATGCGGGCAGGCGTCTGGTCCGAGTGGATTCGTCCGCCGCGGCGCTTGGAAGGGAACCCGGCCACGCACCCGACCTATCGGTTTCATCGCGGCCCTTGGCACTATGTGAACTTCGCGTACATGGCGAAGCAGCCGCAAGCGACGCTCCCCGACCAACCGCTCGGCGCAACGACCGACATCCTCCGTCAACTGCCGCTCTGCGCCGAGTTCGCCGGCAGCACCACAAAGGCCGACCCCGATGCCGAGCCGGAGATCACCGCCGCTCAAAACCGCGCCGTCCGCGTCTGTTGGTTGATCCATCTCATCGGCGACCTGCATCAACCGCTGCACGCCGCCACGCTGGTCGACGAGCGTCGCCTGCCGGGCCCGCATCACGAAGACCAAGGGGGAAACCTGCTGGCGGTCCGCGTCGAGATCGGGGCGTATCCCATCAAGCTGCATGCGTTCTGGGATCAGATCCTGGGGACCGACAATCATCCCGCATCGATCGCGCGGCTCGCCGACAGCCTGCAGCAAGACCCGACGTTGACCGCGGCGAACTTGCCCGAGTTGCAAACCGCGCCGACCTTCCGCGATTGGACGGCCGAGAGTTACGCAATCGCCAAGCAGTGGGTCTATCTCGAAGGCGAACTTCCGACACTGGTTTGGAACGATCAGCGACCGCCGCTGCCGCCGGTCGACGACGTCCCAATCTTGCCGGTCGGCTACGAACGCGACGCCCGCCAAGCGGCCCGCAAACGGATCGTGCTGGCCGCTCATCGGTTGGCGGCGCAACTGTCGGCGGCTGTGAAATAGTAACATTCAATTGCCAAGTCCTATCAACTCCGGCGGCACTGTGCGCGCGCGGGTTCTCTTCGTCCGATAAAATTCGGCGTCGTCGTCCGGCCAACGAGCGGACCGAGCAAAAAGAGAAGGAACAAGAAACGTCCGCGCGCTGCGGACCGGACGACGACGCACCGGCGGAATCCCTTCGTCGGGCCGGTCGCACGGCGGAACGGCTTGTTCTGATAGATCAGGCCGCTCACGGGTTGCGAACATCGACGCGACCTGCGGTCCGGTGAAGTTTCATCGCAGCGACACCACCGTTCGCCGCAACGCACCGGACCCCGACGAACGTCGAGACGTTCTGCCGCGTGCATCGAGTGGGAGCTTGTTCCAAGCGCACTCGCACGACAGTTCGCAGTTCGACGTTGCCGCAGGGTGCGAGATCGATTGCGTGTACATCGCAACCGAACTCGCGAAGGGAACTATGCCGCAACGGCCGGCCCAATTTCAAGCGGAAACTTTTTTATTGATCCGCATCGTGCAATCGTTTTCACGCATGGCCCGACGGCAAAAGTACCGGCGACATTTGCAGCCCCGCGGGAGACGGATTAGCCTAACGACTACGTCGCGCGGCTAAACAACCTGCTCACCGCGCGCGTTATACGACGGTTGCAGGTTAATAACTAGTTAGGCAGAACGAAATCTGGGACGCAATACGCAGATCATTTCGCTGCTAGTGGGCGCAGCGTTTGCAATTGCCGTAGCCACCTACAGTATATGTTGGCACTCGGGTGACCAGAGGATGTATCGGCTCTGGTACTACGTTCCGGCTGCGGCGCTCACAGGTTTGGTCGTTGCCGAGCGGTTCACGAGCGGATGGCGTTCCAAGGCTTCAATCGGACTCGATCTACTTGTCGCGGTCTCATGCTTGGCACGGCCGATC
>CAMCTH010000395.1 GCA_945877965.1 Planctomicrobium piriforme
CGACGGTCGACGGCGATTTGGTGTATGCCCTCGGTCGCGACGGCGATTTGGTCTGCTGCGAAGCGGCGACCGGCAAGACGGTCTGGAAGAAAAACTTCGGCACCGACTTCGGCGGCAAGATGATGTCGGGCTGGGGGTACAGCGAATCGCCGCTCGTCGACGGCGACCGATTGATCTGCACGCCTGGGGCTCCCGAGGCGGCGATCGTCGCGCTCGACAAGAAGACCGGCGCGACGATTTGGAAGTCGCCTGCCCCGACCGATTGGGGCGGCGATCGCGGCAAGGATGGGGCCGGCTACTCGTCGATCGTCGTCGGCAACGGCGGCGGCGTGAAGCAGTATGTGCAACTCACCGGGCGCGGCATCGTCTCGGTCGCCGCGGCCGACGGTCGCCTGCTCTGGACTTACAACCGCGTCGCCAACGGCACCGCGAACATTCCGACGCCGATCATCCACGGCGATTACGTCTTCTGCTCGTCGGGCTACGGCACCGGCGCGGCGCTGTTGCAACTGAAGCCGGCCGACGGCGGTGTGAAGGCCGACGAGGTGTATTTTCTTAAGGCCGACGAACTACAGAACCATCACGGCGGCATGATCCGCATCGGCGACTACATCTACTGCGGCCACGGCCACAACAACGGTCTGCCGATGTGCATCGAGCTGAAGACCGGCAACCGGTTGTGGGAAAAAGAACGCGGCGCGGGGACCGGTTCGGCGGCCGCCATCTATGCCGACGGCCACTTGTACTTCCGCTACGAGAGCGGCGAGATGGCCCTGATCGAAGCGAACCCGCAGAAGTACGTGCTCAAGAGCTCGTTCATGCTCGCCTCGGTTAAAGGCAAAAGCTGGCCGCACCCGGTGATCGTCGACGGCAAGCTCTACGTTCGCGACCAAGACGTGCTGATGTGCTACGACGTGAAACGGAAGTAGCCCGACGGGAACACGAAGCAGCGTAATTGCAATTCTTTGGGGTGCCACTGGCGGACGAGCCGCCAGTGGCACACGCCGCTTACTTTCGAAGCGAGCTCTAGCTGCCCGACTTCGGTGGGTTGGCGGCCCGCCATTCGCGCCACTGTTTGATGCCCGCGTCGCGTTTGGGGGCGTCGATGGCGAAGGCTTGGGCGTTGGTGATTTGCGGCCCGATGACGGCGGCGGCGGAGAATCCGTACTTCTTCAGATCCTGCCCCGACAACTTGACCACGCCGGCCAGCGCCACGTCGCGAATTTGAATCTCGATCTTCTTCTTGTTGATCTGCTGCGTCATGCCGACGGTCTCGTCGTTCAGCAGCGGTTCGAGCAGCGCGATGTCGTCGGCCTTGCCGAGTGCCGCCACGGCGAGAATTCCCGACAAACGATAGTGCCCGGGCCGATCGGGTTTCAGGCAGCGTCGTCCGATGTCGAGTGTTTCCGGCAGGGTGAAATTCATCGCCATCATCAGCTTGTTGTAGTCGCCCATCGCGCCCGAGTCTTTGACGAGCCACTGTTGCAGCAACTTGCGGCTCGGCCCTTGTGTGCTGCGGACGGCGTTTTGAAAGGCCGACTGATAGGCGAATTGCGTGAGCATGACGACTTGCCGATCGTCGAGCGACACGTCGGGATGCGAGGCAGCCATGAGTTGTGCGGCGACCTGCCCGGCCGACGGCGGCGTCTTTTGAAACACGCCGGTCTGCATCCGTTGCGTTAACTTGCCGATTGAACCGCGGAGCTTCTCGGTGATGATCTTGGCGTCGTTCGTTTGGATCGCTTCGACGAGCGGGCCTTCGTCGCGAATCATTTCGACGAATAGTTCGCGGGCCGGTTTGTCGGTGCCGAATTGTTTGCTGAACGACTCCCAACCGGGAAGCGTCAACTTCTGCTTGCCGTCGACGTCGCGGATGAAGGCCTCGATCCGCTTGGCGAGATCGTCGGCCAGCACCTTCGCCAGGATTTTTCGCGCGCGATAGCGGACCTCGGCATCGGTGCTGTTGAGCGCGAGTTCCAAATCCGGTCGAGCGGCGATGCCGAGCCGCAACAACGCCTCGGACGCTTTCTCACGTCCTTCGTACGACGGACTTCCCAACTCGCGGATGAGCACTTCCGACTGCGGGGCGCTCGTCGATTGTGCTTTCGTCGGCGCTGTTTGGGTCGGCTCTGCTTTGGTCGGGGGAGCGTCGGTCTGGGCCGAGACGCGGCCGCCGCACAGGTGCAACCAAGCGAGGCAGCACAAGCCCAGACGACAACGGAGCGCAGCCGACATCGATCGCCGGTACGGCCTGATTTGAATCGACGACGACATGAGGGCCTCTCTCCTTCCGCCGAGGATCGGTTCCGCAGAACATGAAATGTAACGCACACATCGCCGATGATCGAGAGTTTTCGGTCGGGTAACCGCGGTCAGACCGTAAATGACCGGTTTCGCAGGAACGGCCGGCGAGTCGTCCTTGGGTGTAGTGCCTTCGCAAGACCGAGTCGGCTCGGTGCGTTTGCCTGACTCCAGGCCTTTATTTACGATAAACTCGCTCCGTTACCCTCGCCTGCGCGAGCAAGGGATGACGGAAGATACGTCGGCCTAGCAGGGGCGTTTGCCGTGAAGCAGGCAATTTGAGATCACACCTTTCGCAGTGACTTAACTAGCTGAGTTGCCCGATGAAATCATTCAGGGTCGGTCTTCGAGCGTTTGCCTTGGTTGCCTTCGCCGCGGCGATGTTCGTGGGATACAGCGCCGTCGTTGGGGCCGTCGAGCCGAGCCTCGCCGGCGCGAAAAAGAAGCTCGTGCTCATTGCGGGCAAGCCGTCGCACCCGCCGCGGCAGCATGAGTTCAACGCCGGTGTGCAACTGTTCGCCCACTGCTTGCGGCAAGGTGCGCCGGAGTTGAACGTTGCCGTCGTGCTGAACGGTTGGACGACCGACGAACGCGTTTTTGACGAGGCCGCGGGAGTGGTCTTCTACATGGACGGCGGGGCGAAGCACGAAGCGATCAAGGAATCGGGCGCGCGCTTAAAGAAGATTCAATCGCTGGTCGACCGCGGAGTCGGAATTGGTTGCATGCACTACGCCGTAGAGATCGCTCCCGATGCGGCCGGCGCGGAATTCAAGCGTTGGATCGGCGGCCACTATGAGACGCTTCACTCTTGCAATCCAGCCTGGGAACCGGCGTTCGACCGCTTTCCGGAACATCCAATCACACGGGGCGTCGCGCCGTTCCAGATCAAAGACGAGTGGTACTTCAATATGCGGTTCGTCGAAGGTTTCACGGCCGACAAGCCTGCGGAATCGGCGGGGACGAAATTTACGCCGCTCTTGGTTGCCGCGCCGAGTGACGCCGTCCGCAATGGGCCGTACGTCTATCCGCCGGGTCCATACCCGCACATTCAAGCGGCGAAAGGTCGAGCCGAGGCGATGATGTGGGCGGTCGTCCGGCCCGACGGCGGACGTGGCTTCGGTTTCACCGGCGGCCATTATCACGACAACTGGCGCAACGACGAGTTCCGTAAGATCGTACTGAACGCGCTGGTGTGGATCGTCGGCGGCGAAGTCCCGCAGACCGGCGTCCTTTCCCGAGTGACGCCGGACGAAATCGAAGCGAACTTGGACGCGAAGCCGGTGCGGAAATAAAGTGTCGAAGTAAAGCCGGAATTTTAGTGACGTCGCGCTCCATTTGGTTTGGGACGGTGTTCCACCACCCAAACCCAAACCGCGAGGGCGACGACTCCAATTCCGCCGATGCTCGCGAGTAATGCAGAGTGATAGGTGCGAATCGGCATACGTCACCTCCCGCCCCGATGGGCGCGAGACCAAGATTAGCCCATTGAGTTGGGTCGCAGCCGCCCGTCCGACGACACTGGCTTCGGACGCACCATAGCGGCGCCTCCGACTTCAGATGGACGGGCTCGAACGATCGTCTGGTGAACAAGTAGATCGTCGCCAGGTTTCGTGAACGAGAACCGGCACCGCGATTGCTCCAAGTTGTGTGACTTGGAGCATGAGATGCCACGAATCGTTTGCCGACAATCGATTTTGCCCTTCCTTCTTCGCGAGAAGGAGTTGATTCAGCGCACACAGCGGATTAGCGAACATTTGCGGACCGCGACGAAGCGGCTACTCCGTGGTCAGGGAATGACCATTCGGAGCGCCGACGTGACAAGAAACCATCCTCTCTAACCCGCATGTCGTTTCATTCCGCTTTGATTCCTGATTACTCCTAAGACGCTATTGTCAGAAGGGGGGATGCAGGAGACCGACGGGGGATGTCTCAATATCCGTACCAAGGGGCGTACGGACGGTAGTTTCCGTAGTACTCGTAGTTCGGCGCATAGTACCCGTTCCACGGAGGACCGTAGTACGACGGGCCATAGCCGTAGTGGTATCCTGGATAGACATAGGGCCGGTAGTTATCCGGGTAGGCGAATCCCTTCGCAGGGCCGCCTCCTTTGTACCAGCCGTAATGATTTCCATTGTTTTTGTGAGGTCCGCCCCCTTTGGGGCCTTTTGCTGCAACAGGCATCGTGATGCAGAGCGACAAGATCACAACGCCGACGACGGTGATAATTCGTTTCATGATCCTCTCCCATGCGAGTCCTGCCCGCCGTCAGTATGGTGGTGCATTCCTCGTGCCGCCGGGAATGTTCGGGCATACCTCCGCGGGGTCTCGCTCGTTCGTGGTTTCCATTCATCCACGAACTCTGCAGCGAGGCTGCAAAGCCTTTCAGCCGCGAACTTCCAGCAGCTTTGCTGATCTGGCAACCAAGCGGCTACCGTGGCTTGGTCTCGCTCGCAACCGACGGCCGCCGCCGACGAGCGTGGCGGCGAGTTGACTGCTTGGCGTTCCGTTGGCGCGTTTTCTGCCACCCCCGTTCGGTGAATTGCGGCTTGCCTAGATTTCCGGGTCGGCGTCCGTCCTGGCGAACCAAGTGTCGGGTCGGGCGGCGATCGACCCGGTCGGCGGTCCGGCGAGGGCGGATCTCGGTCCCCGGAGAGGGTCGGACTCGCGCATTTTTCCCGCTCCCGCGGGAATGTCGGTCGACAGGCCGCTACTTCAGCGGGTACAACAATGGGCTCGGCGTGAGCTAGGCTTCGTAGTCCCGTCGACGCTCGCGGCACGGTTGGGCTCGTCCGTAGAATA
>CAMCTH010000396.1 GCA_945877965.1 Planctomicrobium piriforme
AGTGGGGAATGGGGAATGGGGAATGACGAACTCGCGTTGGGTCAAACTCGTCTTTTCAAATGGAATCGCGGCCTGCATCGAGGCGATGTCGGAGTTCACTCGGAACATTCCCCATTCCCCATTCCCCACTCCCCATTCATATGAACCCCGTCCTGCAACGCGAGCTCGTCGCCCATCTGCGGTCCTCGCGGACGTACGCGCTGCATGGGTTGATCTTGGCGTTGCTCGGGCTGCTCGTAATCGCCGCTTGGCCGCGGACGGAGCGGATCGACGTGACGAACCCGGTCGCGGCTCGGCAACTCATCGAGTTGTTCTTCGCCGGATTGTTTTTGCTCTCGTCGCTGACGGCCCCGGCGCTGGCGGCGACGGCGCTCGCCGGCGAAAAGGAACGGAAGACGTACGAGATGCTGCTGGCCTCGGCGCTCGAGCCGAGCACGATCGTCCGCGGCAAGTGGCTCGCCGCCCTCGCGCCGTCGCTGCTGCTGACGATCTCGGCCCTGCCGTTGGTGATGCTCTGCCTGCCGCTCGGCGGGATGTCGTTCTACGAGGCGGCGGCGGCCACGGCGTCGCTGTTGGCAACGTCGGCGTGCTTCGCGCTGGTCGGCTTGTTTGCCAGCGCGCATTTTTCGCGGACGGCGGCCGCTCTAACCGCCGCGTACTTGGCGGTGCTGCCGATCACGCTCGTCGGCGTCGTCGTGTGGATGTCGACCTCGGGCGGGTCCGCGTCGGTCCGCTTGTGGCTCTTCGGCCTCGTCGTGCCGCTCGGGGCGGCGATCGTTTCCTCCGTGCTGTTCGGACTGATTCGTCAGCGGCTTTGGTATCCGCCCGACGTCGGGAGCGAAGGACGCGACGTCGTCGACGAGCAGCGCGAGATGCGGGACGCGATCGGCTTGGTAATTCGTCGCCACGAATTCCCCGACCGGCTGTTCGCCCCGGCGAAGCGGACCGAACTGCTTCCCGATGGCGCGAACCCGGTGCTCGACAAAGAGCTCCGGAGCGAACTATTTAGCCAAGGGACGCTCGCACTGCGGCTGGTGATTCAGGTCAGCTTGCTCGCGGCGTTGCCAATCATGGGAGCTTGCCTCTATCTGCGGCCCGAGTGGACGCCGTGGTATTTTTGCTATGTGCTGTTGTTCAACGTCCTGGTCGGGCCGGCCTTTTCGGCCGGGAGCGTGACGCAGGAGCGCGAACGGCGGACGCTCGATCTATTGCTGACGACGACGCTGCCGGCAGGGACGATCTTGTGGGGGAAACTGCTCGGCGGACTTCGCGTCTCCGGCGTGTTGACGCTGTTCCTGCTCTGGCCACCGCTGCTGGCCGTGCTGCTCGTGCCCGAGAATCATAGGCAGATCGGATCGTTCGCGGCACTGCTCTTGGTCGTGTTGTTGATGTGCGGGCTGACGTCGGTGCTGTCGCTCTGTTGCTCGGTCTTGTGCCGCCGGTCGAGCACGAGTTTAGCGGTCGCGTATCTCACGCTCGTCGCGCTCGGCTGCTTGACGCCGGCCGCCGACTATTTTGCGCGATCGTTCTTCCCAGGTACGCCGCTCGCGGACGCGCTCGCATGGTTGTCGATCACGAGTCCCGCTGCGACGCTGTTCTATGTGCCGCTCGAATACACGATCGCGACCGACGGCGTCGTGAGCCTGATCGGCCGGGCCGCCGATTGGGAACGCTTTGCGCTGCACGTCGGCTTTCAGATCGCGATGCTCGGCACGCTACTCTTCGCGACCGGACGATTATTTCGGCAACGCTACGATGCGGAGTAGCTGGCCACCGCTTACTGACGTGCGCGGCTCGGAAAGAAGCGCAATCGACGTCCGGCAGAGCCGCGAACGTTAGTAAGCGGTCCGTCGGCGAAACTAACCGCAAACCACGCGATCGCGGCCTGCGTGCTTTGCCACTTGCAGGGCCGTTGCGGCCGCGGCATAGATCGTCTCGGCCGACGTGCCGCTCCCCTGCTCCGCGACGTAGCCGAAGCTGCACGTCGTCGGCGGCAAGCCTGAATTGATCACCGCCGCGATCGCATTCAAGCGAATCCGCTCCACGACCGGCGCCGCCCGATCAGCCTGCAAACCCGACAGCAGCAAACCGAACTCATCGCCGCCGAGTCGGGCCGCCGTGTCGCCGCGACGAATCGCACGGCGCAAACCGTCGGCCGTCGCCCGGAGCACGGCATCGCCGACCGCGTGGCCGTGCGCATCGTTCACCTGCTTGAAGAGATCGAGATCGACGATCGCCGTGACGAACGGTTCGCCGCCGGCCGCGGCCGCGCGAACGAGCCGCGCCAACTCGTCGTCCCACGCGCGACGATTCGCCAAGCCGGTCAGCGGATCGGTCGCCGCCAATTGTTGCAAGGCATCTTCCGTGCGCCGCGCGGCCTGCAACGAACCGCGGAGCGCAGCGATCTTCGCCAGCAAACGAACGGCCGTCCGTAGCTCGGCGTCGCCGCACGACGTCGGCAGCCAATAGTCCCACACCGAAGCGTCTCTTACCTGCGCGGCGTCCGTCGGCGGCGACTCGTCGCTCACTAGCAGCGCAGCTCCCTCGACGAGGCTCGCCGTCGCTGCAACGTCGCTTACCGTCGTCGTGCATTCCGAGAATTTTTCGCGCAGCGCGAATTCGCGTAGTCGCCGCTCCGTCTTCGCGTCGGAAAACAGCAGCGCGATCGTCGGCAAACCGTTGGGATGGGGCTCGTTCATGGCCGACAGTATAGCGATTGCCGGACGCGGCGACGCGTCCTTGCGAGCGGGGCCGTGAGTGTTAGAATCACGCGGAGCGCAACGAACCAAACGAGGGCGTTATGAGCATCGACGTCAGCGAAATCGGCCCGATTCCCGCCGCCTGGACCCGCCGACACCTGCTGGGATTGGAAGACCTGTCGGTCGAAGAATTGAACCTGATTCTCGACGCAGCCGAGATGTTCAAAGAGGCGACCGGCGGTTGCACGCAAAAGATCCCGGTCCTCACCGGCCGCACCTGCGCCAATTTGTTTTTCGAAAATTCGACCCGTACGCGGACCAGCTTTTCGCTCGCCATGCGTCGGCTCGGGGGCGACACGGTCGACTTCACTGCGAGTTCGTCGAGCACTTCGAAGGGCGAGACGACGCTCGATACGGCCCGCAACATCGAAGCGATGGGGGTTCAAGTCGTCGTCTGTCGTCACCGCACGCCCGGCACGCCGCATCTGCTTTCTAAGAACTTGAACTGTTCGGTGATCAACGCCGGCGACGGCGCCCACGAACATCCGACGCAAGGCTTGCTCGATATTCTGACGATCCGCCAGAAGCGCGGCTCGATCGCCGGTCAAACCGTCGCGCTCGTCGGCGATATCCAATTCAGTCGGACGGCCCGCTCGAACATTTGGGGGCTCAAGAAACTTGGCGCGCATGTGATCGTCTGCGGGCCCGCGACGCTCGTCTCGCCGCTCTGGCGCGAACTGGGGGTCGAGGTGTCGCACAACTTGGACGAAATTCTGCCTCGCTGCGACGTGCTGAACTTGCTCCGCATTCAGTTTGAACGTCAGTCGACGCGCCCCTTCCCGTCGGTCCGCGAGTACGCGCACTTGTACTCGATGAATCGCGAACGGCTGGAGAAGACGAAAGGGAACGTGCTCGTGCTCGCCCCGGGCCCGATCAATCGCGGCGTCGAGATCGCCACCGACGTCGCCGACGGCCCGCACTCGGCGATCTTGGAACAAGTGACGAACGGACTGGCGGTGCGGATGGCCGTGCTGTGGCTCGTCTGCGGCGCATCGGCTCGCGAACTCGAATAACTTCAAAGCAATACGAACGCAATTCAACGGGACGCGCGGGGACAAGCCCCGCGGCTAAATAAGATATGTCGACCACTTTGATTACCAACGGCCGCGTCCTCGACCCAAGCCAGGGGATCGACCGAGTTACGAATTTGCTGTTGCGTGACGGCAAGGTCGTCGGACTCGACGTCGCCGCAAACGGTCAGGACCAGATCATCGACGCGACGGGCAAGATCGTGACGCCCGGCTTGATCGACATGCACGTCCACCTGCGCGAGCCGGGACGCGAAGAGGCGGAAACGATCGAGACCGGCACCGCCAGCGCCGCCGCCGGCGGCTTCACGTCCATCGCCTGCATACCGAACACGGAGCCGCCGATCGACACGCAGGCGACCGTCGAGTTCATTCAGCATCAGGCCGAGCGGGCCGGGCATTGCAATGTGTTCGTCGTCGCGTGCGTCAGCAAGAACCGCGAGGGAAAAGAGCTCGCCGAGATCGGGCAACTCGTCAACGCCGGGGCCGTGGCCTTCAGCGACGACGGCGCTCCGGTGTACGACGCCGAGGTGATGCGGCGGGCCCTCGAATACTGTGCGATGTTCGACAAGCCGATTTTGAATCATGAAGAGGTGCTGGAACTGACGCGCGGCGGCGCGATGATGCACGAAGGCTTGGCCTCGCTTATTCTCGGATTGCCGGGCATGCCGTCGGCGGCGGAAGACGTGATGATCGGCCGCGACATCGCCCTCTCGGAAGCGACCGGCGGCAAAGTCCACGTCATGCATATCAGCACGATCGGCGGTATCGAACTCGTTCGCCAAGCCAAGGCCCGCGGCGTGCGCGTGACGACGGAAGTTTGCCCGCACCACTTCACGTTGACGGACGATTGCTTGCGGACGTTCGACTCGAACTTCAAGATGAGCCCGCCGTTGCGAGCTCGCGTCGACGTCGAGGCGTGCATCGAAGGCCTGAAGGACGGCACGATCGAAGTGATCTGCACGGACCACGCTCCGCACGCACTCGAGAAGAAGATGCAAGAGTTGGACGTCGCCCCGTTCGGCATCGTCGGACTCGAAACGTGTCTGCCGCTGACGATCACACAACTGATCGAGCCGGGGCATCTCACGTGGGAACAAGCGATTCGCAAGCTGACGATCAACCCGGCGCGGATCCTCGGCGTCGACAAGGGAACGCTGCGACCCGGCGCCGACGCCGACGTGACGATCATCGATCCGACGACCGTGTGGACCGTCGACCCGCAAAAGTTCCGCTCGAAGAGCAAGAACAGCCCCTTCGGCGGTTGGGAAATGACGGGCCGCGCCGTGATGACGATCGTCGGGGGCAAAGT
>CAMCTH010000397.1 GCA_945877965.1 Planctomicrobium piriforme
CCCGGATCACGCAGTTGAAAGACGGCCGGACGCACTTGGCGTACAAGGCCGAGCATGTGGTCGATCTGGAGAGCGATCTGATCTTGGCGGCCGAGATTCGCCCGGCCGACCACGGTGATTCGCAAACGCTTTGCGACAGCGTGCTGAAAGCCCAAGAGAACTTACAGCAGGCCGAGATCGAGACCCAGATCGAAGAGATCGCGGCCGACAAAGGTTACCACTCGGCGGGGGCGATCGAGTTGTGCGACGCCCTCGGGCTGCGGACCTACATCCCTGAACCAAAACATGCGCACGATCGCGTATGGACGGACAAGTCGCCCGAGTTGCAACGGGCCGTGTACGAGAATCGGCGACGAATGAAGCGGGCCAAAGGCAAACGCCTCGGCCGGCTGCGGAGCGAACGGGTCGAACGGAGCTTCGCCCACGTCTGCGACTCGGGCGGCATGCGTCGTAGTTGGCTACGCGGCCTGGTCGACGTGACGAAGCGGTACTTGATTGCAGCCGCCGCGCACAATCTCGGTCGCATTCTGCGGCGACTGTTCGGCGTCGGCAAGCCGAAGACCCTGCAAGGCCTTCGCGCGATCGCCGCGCTTCTGCAACTTACCGTAGTGACGTTCGGGATCACGATCGCGACCGGTTACGATCGACTCATCGTCTCGTTCAATCGCTTCGCAATTCCGTACTCGCGCGCCACGACGTCCTGACTCAACCGCAAATAACCGTCAGATCAACAGGCTGCTAGCTACAGCGCAGGTTTTTTCTCAGGCCCCCCCCATCTCGCGCGCGTGCGCGAGCGCTACAATTCGGTAGGGAGCTTAACGAGGGATTCGTCACGAGAAGCCTTCGAGAGGCAGAACCGGTGTGTGCCGCGACAGTGTATGACGCCGCGGCATACGATAAGATGCCGGGGCTTCCACCCCGTTCCTTTCCGCACGAGATCGTCATGTCGGAACCTGCGCTTGCCGATCGGCCGCTGCCCGGCGTGCTGCATGTCGATGTGGCCTACGATTGGGGCGACGAAATTGATTTGACGCAGGCCGCGAAGCTCGCACCGTCCGAGGCGCAGGGGCTGCTGCGTCGCCCGCGGACTCCGGCTTCGATCGGTTACCATCCTGCGCCGTTGCGGTTTCCGCTGCCCGCGCTGAAACTTGAGTTACCGGGTTGCGGGCCGATCACCGCCGCGCTCGAGGCGACGGTGTTCGACTTCGGCGGCGTGAACGCGCGGGTCGACGTCCCGCTGTCGGTCGAGCCCGAGGTGTGGCGGCGACTGGCCGACGATCAGGCGACGTTCGGCGAAATCATCCGGCAGACGAAAGCGGCCGTCGCGCCGTTGTACCAAAGATTGCTGCCGGCGATTCGCGACGCCGAATGGGGCGACGTCGGCGAAGAGTATTTCGTGTTCCACTTCCAACCCGACGATCTCCCCCCGATCGATCGGCTGCTCGCCGAATCGGCCGAGTGGTTGGCGAGCTTGGTGCGGCTGGAGTCGGACGTGTTGAGCAAAGACGAGACCGCCGAGGCGCTGCGGCAACGGTTGCGTTATTCACCGCGCGATCTGGTGATCGTCGATTGGGCCGCCGCGGTCATCATCGACGTCGACTGCGAAGAGACGCTCCGCACGATGGAGTTCGCGAATCTGCAGTTGCTCGAGTTCCGTCACCTCGAACGCCGCCTCGGCGATTCGCTCGACAAGGCGTACGGCCTGATTCACCGCGCGATGAGTTCTTCGTCGCTGTTTGGGACAGCCTCGAACAAATCGCTCCGCGCGCTGGGCGACCTGCGGATGGAGACCGAGGTGATGTTCGAACGGGCCGGCAACGCGTTCCAACTGGTCGGCGACCAGTATCTCGCCCGGCTCTATCGGCTCCTGGCCGAGCGGTTCCACCTGGGCGAATGGAGCGGCAGCATTCGGCAGACGCTCGACGTCGTCGAAGGGGTGTACCAAGTGCTGGCCGATCAGGCCTCGGCGCACCGCATCGAGATCATGGAACTGATCGTGATCGTGCTGATCGCGGTCGAGATCGTGCTCAGCCTGATTCACGGCTAATTCTTTGGCTTGCGCGGTTTACGCTCCTGCGGCTTTGCGTCTGCGCTCAGCGCAGTCAGCCCGAGCGCCTCATCGAGTTCGCGGTAGGCGAGCAGCCCGGCATCCGTGGTGACCTGACTACCGAGGAATTTCAGCTACAACAGGCGGTCGAAATCGACCCGCAAATCGCTCTTTTGGCAGTCACCCATCGGGTTCCTCGGTCAGCAGCACATGAATTGGCATAATCGCCCTGGTTTTCCAGGGGCTGGCGCAAATTACGTGCCGGAGATCGAGAACTCATCTGGGGAATGCGGGTTAACACGGTTCGACGACGATTGACCGGCCCAGCGATGGTTCAATTCTTCACTTCTCGCGGGGCTCCTTGTCTGTGTTGTTGAAGTTAGCCAACCTCACGCATTACCGCAGCCGCCTTCGCCAAGTCGCGTTCAGCGTAGATCTGCGTGACGTCTGCTTTGGCATGACCAAGCACCACTTGCGCCGTCTCTAATCCGAGCCGCCGCTTCGTGGCACAACGGATAGAAGCGAATATTGCAGGTATCACGCCAATATTGGTTTTTCGTGCGGCAACTCAGTCAGCCCGCAGGCTGGAATGATACATGCAGAGTGACGCAGAATACCTGCGAAACAAGTGCCGTACGGCGTGACCAACGCTAAGAGGCTGCAACTATCGCCGTACATGAACGGCACCGCAGCACATTTTTTTGTCTTTGTTCGCTCAGCGTTTGAAGAACACGCCGTGCCCGTTGAGGTTGTACAGCATGATGCGGTCGGGCTTGTGCATCTCTTCGTTCATGTACTTGGTGATGCCGTCGCAGAAAGCGGAGCCGTAGTCGTCGAAGACGATGATGCCGCCGGGTACCAGACGCGGCCAGACCCAGTCGATGATGTCTTTCGTCGATTGATACACATCGACGTCGACGTGGCAGAAGCGAATCTTATCGCTCTCGACGGCATGTTCCGTATCGTCCGGAAAGATACCTTTCAAAATCCGTACGTTGCGAAGTTTCAAATCGGCGACCAGTTTTTCGACCGTGCCGAGGCTGGTGTTGTCGTGCTCGCCGCCAGTGTAGGTCGAATCGTTGACTCCCGCTTTGACGACGCCGGTGAAGGTGTCGCAGAGGTAAACGGGTTGATTGATTCCCGAGAGTTCGGCTTGCTTGGCGATCAAGGCGCCGGTGCCGCCGCGCCACACGCCGACTTCGATCAGGGCCCCTTCGCTTAACTTGGCCGACTGCTGGGCGAGGGTCCATAACTCGTAGCAGCGAAAGATATCGACCAACGTGTGCGACTTGATCGCCTGGTAGCAGTCTTGAAACGCGGTGTCGACGTTCCAAGGGGAATACATCGACGTCGGCAGAATGGTTTCGTATCGCCCCCCTTTGTCGCCGCGGGGAAATATCTCGTAACCCGCCGAGCGGAACATGCTCCAGACGGCCATTTTCAGTCGGTATGACAGTCGCATCGAGTACCTTGTCTCAGACTTGAAATCGAATCGCCCAGTCGCCGTTCGATTTGAAACAGCCGGCGGGGGGGCTTTATCTTCGCAGCGCGGCGGCGGGTGTACAGAGTAAAAATCGCGGGCGACTACCAAGCTTCGCACGGGATGGAGAGCAAATCCTTTTTGCACGAATCAAGGAGATTTGGTCAATCCGGCTCCGATCTTGATCAGCTTGTCCCGCAGCGTCGTCAGCAACCAGTGCCGTACGGCTTGGCGAGCTTTTCCAAGGTCGTCGCCAAGGGATTTGATTCTGCTCCAGGGTGGCGACGATTCGGGCGGTAAGTTCTTGGCGGACTTGATGGGCGTTTTGCATGGTCGGTTGTGCCTCCGACCACCTCTTGTACGTTTTATTTCACAAAATTCCGTGAATATGGGCAGAATAGGCCGCAAAACGCCCCACCCGGAAAGCTTGGAAATCCAGAGAGTTAACGGTCAGCCTGGAGGCAATCCGGGGGCACCATCACCGCTAGTCGACCCCAAACTGAAACGCTGGGGCTTGCTTCGTGGCCGCGTAGTATCCGGCGATCAGGTCGTTCTCGATTTCCAATCGCTGGCAGGCGATGCGAAGCTCCGGCAACGTACAAATTGAAAACACAACCTCTCGATTCCCCCACGATCTTTGCCGGTGACTGAAGAGCCGATTGTTGAGATTGCTCGATTCGCCCACGTAGAGAAGTCGCCCGGCGTCATCAAGCAATTTGTAAACGCCCGAAGTTGTCGGCACCGCGACAACGGCGTTGCTACGCAGGGCCTCAATCGGTCCCCACGCCAAACCCATCCATTCTTGGGTCGTCGGATCGCCCTGAAGTTTGAGCGGCGGCATGCTCATAGCAACCTGCTCGTTCTGCTGGCCGTCGGGCAAACGACCACCACGTTTTCCGGTCGAGCGATTTCTTGAGGGGAGATACTGCGGGTGCAGCCGACCAAAGTTGCAGAGCGTAGATTGGCCGACTTCCAACCGATATCGCCAAATTAAAAAACATTCCAACGCCATTCGTTCCGGCTTGGAAAGATCGACCGGAGCCGCCGAGCATTCGTACTCGTACTTCTCGGCATTTCGATAAGACCAAAGACGACACGCTGCCGTATGCGGATCATTGAACGGCATCTCTTCTGCCAACGTGTGCAGCCGCAGCCCGAGCAGACGTTCACGAAGGGTTCTCCCGGTTTGCCCGATATACGCCAGCCGCTCCTGCCCATTGACCCGAACGCGGTACACGCCGGGCAGCGACGGGATGAGTCGTAACGAGTCGGCAAACGGAACGAAGTCCGTCCACGTCAAATCGCACCAGTGGTTGTCAAGAATATCGGGTATCCTCGCCGATGCCGTGCGCGGCCCCCTGGGTTGGCTGATCCAGCTCGATTCCTTAACGGGGATACTCGCTTGCTTAGATGTTGATGATCCGGTTGGCGACCACGGCGTCAGCGTCGTCGATGAACGTACCGCGTCGTCCCGCGTCGATCAGTTGTTGGTACGCGGCGGTCGGGTTCTGCGACCGCTTCTCGGCTTCGGCGAAGACTTCGGCGACGGCTTGCTAGTTCCGC
>CAMCTH010000398.1 GCA_945877965.1 Planctomicrobium piriforme
CGTGCTCGACAAACTCGCCCCGACGACGACCTCGGCCGCGGCCGAAGATGCGAATAAAGCAACGACGCAGAAGATCGACCCCGCCGCGATTAAGTGGGACGAGGCCTTAGCCCCGCGCGGAGCCGAAACTCGATTGGGCGAGGCGCTGAGTCAGGCGTTGTACGATCATCGGGCTGCGCCGACCTCGGGCATCATCTTGCTCAGCGACGGCGGGCAAAACACGGGGATCGACCCGCTCGATGCCGTGGCCCGCGCGACGCAAGACCGCGTGCCCGTGCCGCCGATCCTGTCCGTCGGCCTCGGCTCGGTCGATCCGATTCGCAATCTGCGGATTCAAGACGTCGTCGCCCCCGCGCGGACGTATCCGAACGACGAGTTCAACGTCACGGCCGTCGTCCAGGCGCAGGGAATGGCGGGACGAACCGCCGCGGTCGAAATGGTTTGGCGCGAAGCGCGGGCCGGCGGGCAAGTTGATCCGCAGTCGGGCGTGATCCATCGCGAGACCAAGACGGTCGTGCTGCCCGAAGACGGCAAGCCGCTACCGGTCGAGTTCACGCTGAAGCCGACGAAAGTCGGAAGGACGACCGTCACGATCTCGGTCCCCAACGCGCCGGCCGACGATCGCAACGCGACCGACAACACGCTCGACGCCGACGTCGAAATCACCGAGCGTCGCAATCGCATTTTGCTATTCGATTCGGGTGCCTCGCGCGAGTATCAGTTCCTCCGCAACCAACTGCAACGACTCGTCCGCAGCGACGGTTCGAAGGACAAAGAATTCGAAGTCGACGTCTGTTTGCAGACCGGTTCCGACGGCGTCTCGCAAGATTCGAGCGAAATTCTCCCCGACTTCCCAGACACCGGCGAGGTGCTGTTTGAGTACGACTGTATCATCGCGTTCGATCCCGATTGGCGACGCCTTACGACTGGCCAATTGAACCTGCTTAAAGAGTGGATCGAAGACAAAGCTGGCGGCATGATCGTCGTTGCGGGACGAATCAATACCGAAACGACCGGCCGCGATCCGAACCTTTCGATCGTCCGCGGGCTTTATCCGGTCGAGTTTGGGCGGACGTTTGCCGGCGCGAGCGACCCGCTCGGCGGCAACAACGAACCGTGGAGCATCGCCCTCTCGCCTGAGGGGCGCAAGAGCGACTTCTTACGACTCGACGATGCCGACGTCGCCGCCTACCAAGCGTGGGACGATTTTGAAGGGTTCTTCGACTATTACACCGTGAAGGGGGCGAAAGAGAAGGCGACGATCCTCGCGTCGCTCGCCGACCCGCGCTTCAAGCAAGCAGCCGGAGCGAAGTCGAAAGACGACGGCCGCCCTTTCTTGATGGTCGAGCATGCCGTCGGCGCCGGTCGCGTGCTCTATTTGGGGAGCGGCGAGTTTTGGCGACTACGTTCGGTGAACTCATCGTACTTCACCCGTCTGTACACGCAGATCGTCCGGCACGTTGCGCAAGCCCGATTGCTTCGCGGTTCGAAACGCGGTGTGTTGCTGGTCGATCACGACAACGGCCGCTACTCGCTCAATGATTTGGTCGAGGTTCGCGCCCAGTTGATGGACGCGCGAGCCCGACCGTACGAACAACCCAAGGTCGATTTGCAGGTGCTTGCTCCGGACCGGACGCAGCAGATCATCAAACTGGAGCTCGACGAGCAATTGCCCGGGAACTATCGCGGGCTGTT
Source organism: Planctomicrobium piriforme (assembly GCA_945877965.1). Lineage (GTDB taxonomy): Bacteria > Planctomycetota > Planctomycetia > Pirellulales > PNKZ01 > CAMCTH01. The sequence continues at coordinate 1,696 of CAMCTH010000398.1, forward strand.
CCCCGTCCGACAAGTGGGGGCATACCGCATCGATTTGGAAATGCCCGAGGGGGACCGCGAGGTGCTGACCCGTCGGCTGCAGGTTCGGGTGCCGAACAAGGAAAGCGACGATCCGCGGCTGAACGCGACGTTGCTCGAACGGTTGGCGTCGGCTTCGCAAGGGGCGTATTACCCGGGCGTCGAAGCGGCTTTGGGCCGAATTCAGGCCGTTCCGGCCCTGACGACGCGGCTGGCCGACAAGACCCGCGTGACGCCCCGTTTGGCGAAACCGGTCTCGTTATGGGACAATCAATGGACGATGTTAACCCTGTGCGGTTTGCTCTGTTTGGAATGGTTGATTCGCCGCCTCGTGCGGCTGGCATGACGAGAGAACCGCGATGAGCGTGGCCGAGAAGAAACCGAACGCCTCAAGATCTTTGCCGCAAGCGCTGGCCGAGGTCCGCCGGAAGATCCGCGCCTATGTCGCGATCGAAGGGCTCGGCTCGACCGTGGCAACGGCGGCGCTCAGTTTCTGGGCGGCGCTGGGAATCGATTGGTTGTTCGAGCCGTCGCGACCCGTACGCATCGGACTGCTGATCGCGGCGGCCGTCGCGACAATCTACGTCTTCGCACGACGATTTCTCTCGCGCGTTTTCGCCAAGCTCGGCGATCGCAATCTCGCGATGGTCGTCGAACGTCGCTATAGCCATCTCAACGAGTCGCTGCTCACCGCGATCGAACTCGATCCGGCCTCACTGAACGAGCATGGCCAAGCGATGCTGGCCGACACGCGGCGTCAGGCCGAAGATCGCCTTGCGTCGATCGGCATGTCAAAACTGTTCGACATGCGGCCCCGCAATCAAGCGGTTGCGGCGGCCTTGCTGACGGCGGGCTCGCTCGCGGCGTTTGCCTTGGGGACGCCGGAACTGTTCGATCTCGGCGTCCGCCGGCTCACCGCGCAGACCGACGAAGCGTGGCCCCGACGAACGCATTTGTCGATCGAAGGTTTTGCGAACGGCGAGAAGGTGATCCCGCAAGGGGCTGATGTTGAGTTGCTTGTGCGCGCCGATGCGACGAAAGAAATTCCCAGCGAGGTCTCGCTCCGTTACCGCACCGACGACGGTGTGCGCGATGAGCAGATCATGGACCGCGAAGGGGTCGCGCAGCCGGGCGTCGATCCTTATCAGCAATACAAATTCATCTTCCGCGGCATGTCGTCGTCGATGTCGTTCGACGTCGTCGGCGGCGACGCACGGATCCGCAACCTCCGTATCCGCGTCGTCGAACGGCCGCAAATTCGGCTCCGTTTGTCGTGTAAGTATCCGGAATACACCGGTCGGTCCGACGGCGAGATCGACGTCACCGGGACCGTGCCGTTGCCGCAAGGGACGATCGTCGCTGCGACGGCGTCGGCCAACAAGCCGCTCCGCTCGGTGACGATCACCAAGCCCGACGGCGCCGGCGGAACGGTCGAGGAGAAGCTCGACCTGATGACCGGCGGCAAGCCGCAGAGCCAATTCCGTTTCGAGATCGGTCGTCTCTCGGCCGATGCGGTCGTGTCGTTCCGCCTGCAAGACGACGACGGGATCGAGAATGTGGCGGCCCTCGCGCTGCAAGCGGTCGTCGATGCCCCGCCGGCCGTTGCCGTCACGCGACGCGGGTTGGAGAACGTCGTCACGCCGCAGGCTCAGGTTCCGTTCGCAGGCAAGGTGACCGACGACTACGGCGTCGGCCGACTCTGGTTCGACTATGCGATTGAAGGGACCGAACCGCGCCAACGTTCACTGACGAACCAACCGCAGAAAGCCCGCGAGGTCGCCGTCGCGGAGTCGTTGGAGCTGCGCGAAGCCTTCTCGGACGCTCCGCTGCAACCGGGGCAGTCGATCACCGTGTCGGTCCGCGGCGAAGATAATCGCAACCTGCCGGACCTGACGGCCGGCAATGTGGCGGCCGGCGACGTCTCGACGCTGACCGTCGTGACCGACGCCGAACTGCTACGACTGCTTGAAGCGCGCGAGATCATGTTCCGCGAACAGTTCAAAGCGCTCATCGCCAAGGTGACCCGTTCGCGCGATGGGTTGGTCGACGTCGGTTCCGCGGCTCCCAAGCCGGTCGAAGCGGATGAGCCCGACGCGGTGCCGCTCAATCGCGACATCGTGTTGTTGGATCAAACTCGGGCGCGTGAAAAGGAACAGCGGGCTGAGACGCTGTCAGTGTCGGACGGCTTTGCGGCGATCGTCGCCGAGTTGATCAATAATCGGGCCGCCGACTCGGAGCGTCTGCAAGAACGGCTCGCCGCGGAGATCTCGGAGCCGCTGCGGCGAATCGGCGACGTCTCCTTTGCCGACTACGAAGCCAAGCTCGCCCGGCTGCACGCGGCCGTCAGCAAGGCGACCGTCGACCCCGACGAAGTGGCGAACTTACGCCGTGAGACACTCCAGTCGGTCGACAAGATTTTGGTCGAAATGAACTTGGTTCTCGAGAAAATGCAGGAATTGGAATCGTTCAAAGAAGCGATCGACCTGCTCAAATCGATCATCGCCATGCAAAAAGAGATCGGCGAACGAACGAAAAAGAGCCGCGTCGATAAAGGTCGTCTGCTAGACTAAAGAATGACCAGGAGCGTAGCCATGTTGCGATCCGGAAGCGGCCGATTTAACGCCTGTCTTGCCCTCTTGCTCGGGGCGACGATCATCGTCGGCTCGCCGCTCGCTTCGTCGAGCTTCGGCCAAGCGCCCGCTCCGGCTGCCCCGGCTCCGGCAACACCCGCCCCTGCGGCAGCGAAAGATGCTGCTGAGTCTAAAGAAGCGGTCCCGGCTGCCGCCGCCAAGCCGGAAGAACTGTCGCTCGAACAGGCGCAGATCGCCGAGAAGTTCAAGCGGTTCGAACAGGTCGTCAAACTGCTGGCCCAATTCTCCGACGAGACGAACGGCGATCAGGCCCGCCTGCTGCGACAAGTCTTTGCCGAAAGTCGCTCGCGGTCGTTGGACGTGAAGTTCGACGGGCTCGTCAAAGCGCTCTCGGAAAAGCGGCTAGCCCAGGCCGTCGGCGAACAAGACGATCTCACCGCGCAACTCGAAACGTTGCTGGCGATCTTGTCGTCGGCCGAGCGCGAGAAGGAACTGAAGGCAGAGCAAGATCGGATTCGCGACTACTTGAAGAAGGTCAAGGAACTGATCAACAAACAGCGCGAAGTTCAGGGCCGCACGATCGAAGGGGACCCGAAAGAACAAGCTCCGGCCGAAGGCAAACTGGCCGACGACGCCGGCAAGCTCGCCGATAAGATGGCGCAAGCGGCGTCGAAGAGCGGCAAGCCGGGTGAAGCTAAGCCGGGTGAAGCTAAGCCGGGTGAAGCTAAGCCGGGTGAAGCTAAGCCGGGTGAAGCTAAGCCGGGTGAAGCTAAGC
>CAMCTH010000399.1 GCA_945877965.1 Planctomicrobium piriforme
TCTCCGACGAAGACGTCGTTAAGGCGCCGTTCTACAAGCCCGCGGACGACAGCCCGGAGATGAAGTACCTCCGCGAGCGCCGCGAAGCGCTCGGCGGTCCGGTGCCGATTCGTTCGAAGGAGCGGCCGAAGTCGATCATTCCGCCGAACTCCGATTTCGCCGAGTCGTTCAACTCCAGCGGCGAACGCGAAGCGTCGACGACGATGGCGTTCGTCAAGCACTTCGGCCGGCTGCTCAGCGATAAGAATATCGGCAAGTACATCGTGCCGATCGTCCCCGACGAATCACGCACGTTCGGCATGGAAGGGCTTTTCAAGCAATGCGGCATCTACGCCCACACCGGCCAACTCTACGAACCGGTCGATAGCGACAACTTGCTGTACTACAAGGAAGCCAAAGACGGCCAGATCCTCGAAGAAGGGATCACCGAGGCGGGCTCGATGTCGTCGTTCATCGCGGCGGGTTCGGCCTACACGACGCACGGAATCAACATGATTCCGTTCTTCATCTACTACTCGATGTTCGGCTTCCAACGGATCGGTGATTCGATCTGGCTCGCCCAAGACATGAAGTGCAAGGGCTTCCTCATGGGAGGGACGGCCGGCCGGACCACGCTCAACGGCGAGGGCCTGCAACACCAAGACGGCCACAGCCATCTCATCGCCAGCGCGTTCCCCGGAATCCGCTGTTACGATCCGGCCTACGCCTACGAAACGGCGACGATCGTGATGGACGGCATGCGCGAGATGTACGAGCGCGATCAAGAGGTGATGTACTACATCACGATCCACAACGAAAACTACAAGATGCCGGCCATGCCCGCCGGCGTCGAAGAAGGCATCATCAAGGGGATGTACAAAGTCTCCTCGGTCGATGCCGGCAGCGGCGCGCCGAAGGTCGTGCTGTTCGGCAGCGGCTCGATCCTCCGCTGTGCGCTCGGGGCCCAACAGATCCTCGCCGAGAAGTACGGCGTCTCCAGCAACGTCTACAGCGTGACCAGCTACAAGACCCTCTGGACCGAAGCCAACGACTGCGAGCATTGGAACTTGCTGCACCCCGGCGAGACGCCGCGGAAGTCGTATCTCGAGAAACTGTTGGCCGAAGAAACCGGTCCGTTCATCTCCACGAGCGACAACGTCCGCCTCGTCGGTCAGCAGATCGAGCCGTGGGTGCCGGGCGACTACTATGTGCTCGGTTGCGACGGCGTCGGCCGGAGCGATCGTCGCGCACGGCTCCGTCGCCACTTCGAGGTCGATGCCGAATGCACCACGCTCGCCGCACTGACGCAACTGGCCAAGCAAGGCAAGTTCGACGCCGCCAAGCTGCCGCAAGTCATTCAAGACCTCGGCATCAACCCCGACAAGGCGAACCCGGTTTCCGCCTAGTCGACGCATCGTATTCCCCAGACAACTGACCACTGACGACTGACAACTTTCATGGCCATCGACTTCAAACTTCCCAACCTCGGCGAGAACATCGATTCGGGCGACGTCGTCAACGTCCTCGTCAAAGAGGGAGACGTCATCACCGCGAACCAAGCGCTGATCGAAGTCGAAACCGGCAAGGCGACCGTCGAGATTCCGTGTCCGCATGCGGGCAAGATCACGAAGTTGCACGTGGCGGCCGGCAAGTCGATCAAGGTCGGCGGCGTGATCGCGACGATCGAAGCCGGCGCCGCAGGGGCAACCGCTGCTCCTGCGAAACCCGCCGAACCGCCGAAGGCCGCTGCTCCGGCTGCCGCGCCTGCCCCGGCTGCACAACAACCGGCCGCGGCACCCGCTCCGGCTCCCGCCGCTCCCGCACCTGCGCCGGCAGCGGCCCCCGCGCCGGTTGCGGCCGTCGCGGTTGAAGAGAACGGCAGCGTCGCCGCCGCCGGACCGGCCACGCGTCGGTTAGCGCGCGAGTTGGGCGTCGATCTGCATCGCGTCACCGGCACCGGTCCGGGGGGACGAATCACGCGCGACGACATCATCGCCGCCGTTCGCAAGTCGACGTCGGCCCCGGTCAAGTCGGCACCGACGGGCGGCAAGCCCGGCAAAGCGGTCGAAGGGGTCGCCGGTGCCGATAACTACGGAGCCACGCGCCGTCAGCCGATGACTCGCGTCCGCAAGACGATCGTCGCCAGCATGACCCGCTCGCTAACGATTCCGCAACTCACCAACTTCGACGACGCCGACATCACCGAACTCGATCGGATGCGCAAAGGGAGCATGGCCGGCGCGTCGGCGGGCGACGTCAAACTGACGATGCTGCCGTTCGTCATGAAGGCCGTCGCGATGTCGCTCCGCCAACACCCCAATCTCAATGCATCCCTAGATCTTGAAAAAGAAGAGATCATCTACAAGGACTACGTTCATCTCGGTTGCGCCGTCGATACCGATCGCGGCCTCGTCGTCCCGGTGATCCGCGACATCGACCAGATGTCGATCCCGACGATCGCCACGGCGGTGAACGACATCGCCGATCGCGCGAAAGCCAATCAACTCGGCCTGGCCGACTACACCGGCGCGTCGTTCACGATCTCGAACCTCGGCTCGATCGGCGGCACCTACAGCACGCCGATCATCAATCTGCCCGAAGTCGCGATTCTGCTCGTCGGTCGCTCGCGATACCTGCCGACGGTCATCAACGATAAAATCGAAGTTCGCTTGATGATGCCGCTCAGCCTGTCGTACGACCACCGCCTGATCGACGGTGCGACGGCGGCTCGCTTCCTCAACGAAGTGAAAAACTACCTCCAAGTGCCGGGTAGGTTGTTACTCGCGTCTTAATCGCAGTTCGCTTCTTCAACGCGGCGGCGTGCAAATCGCCGCAACGTAGTGCATAATCGAAAGCCCGGGGCTCACGCGCCCCGGGCTTTTTGTTTGCACGTTCGTCCCGCCTCGGCTGCTTCCCACCGCTCGGAATTCTCACGATGCTGCTCCGCTTCGCCTTTGCGCTTTGCCTCGGTCTCGCCGGTTCACTCTCGTCGGCGGCGGAAATGAAGGTGACGATCCGCACCGACCATCCGGGCGGCAACGCGATCGTGACGAAGAACGCCGGGGCGGAGATCGAAATGGCTCCGGACCTCCGCGGCAACGAGAAGAGTTGGTTCTACTGGAACATCGCGGCCGAAGCATCGCAGCCGGGACGCGTGAAGTTCACGTTCGATACCGCAGGGCGGATCGTGGCGCGCGGGCCGGCCGTCAGCCTAGACGACGGCAAGACGTGGAGCTGGCTCGGCCTGGAGTACGTCACGTATGGCAAGTCGGCGAAAGGGGCCGAGCCCGCCGTGCGCGAGTCGTTTGAGTACGAGTTCACGAAAGAGCATCTGAAGGTCCGGCTGGCGGTGGCGATGCCGTATCAATTGCACGATCTCGAAGCCTTTCTCGCTCGGCAAAAGAATAACCCGAACCTTCGCCGCGAGGTGCTGGGCCGGACGACCAAGGGAACGTTCGTCCCGATGGTGCATATCGGCACGCCGGGTCCGAACGTTGCGGCGATAATCCTGACCTCGCGGAACCACGCTTGCGAGAGCATGGCGAGCTACGTCCACGAAGGGTTCTTGGAAGAGGCAAGCTCCGATTCGCCGCTCGCCGTCGAGTTTCGCAAACGCTACGCATTGTTCTCGATTCCGATCGTCGACGTCGACGGCGTCGAAGCCGGCGAGCAAGGGAAGTGGCGAGCGCCGCACGATCACAATCGTGACTACGGCGAGGTCAATCTTTACCCCGAGGTGAAGGCGATTCAAGATCTCGCGGCGGCGCAGAACGTTCGCTACGGCTTCGATCTGCATTGCCCGGCGGTCCGCGGCGACGTGCACGAGGCGTTCTATATGGACGGCGTGTCGTTGCCGCATATCAAGAACAACGTCGACGAGCTGATCAACTGGCTCCGGGAAGAACGACCGCAACAGACCAACGCCCCGTTGAATTTTATGAAGCCGCTGAAGGGGGAACGTGCGAAGAGCAACATGCCGATGTCGTATTATTTCGCTTACCGTCCGGAGTCGGTGTTCGGGGCGACGTTGGAAGTTCCTTATGCTCAGACCGGCAATCCGCTCGATGCGAACATGGCCCGAGAATACGGTCGCGCTTTGTTGCGCGCCTGGGTTCGGACTCGCTTCACGCCGACGGAAAGTGATTCCCGCAACGGTGCGGCCTACGCCGACCTGATCACGCTCCGCAATGAATTCGGCAAGCTCTATCGGGGCAATGCGACGGCGGCGGAAAAGCTACTGACCGACGCGGCGCAGAACGCCGGTCCAGAGTCGCCGTATCGCGTCGAAGCCGTGGTACAAGGTGCCGTCATTAAGCTCCATCAAAAGCAATATGCCGCAGCCCGCGTGTTGGCTCTCGCCGCGGCGAACGACCCGAGTGCGACGACGGCCCAACGAGCCTTGGCGTTGCTGCAACAAGTTCGCATTGCGTGCCTCGACCCGACAGCGAAGCCGGCCGAAGTCGAAGCGGCCGTGAAGGCGTTCGACGCCTCGCCATATCCGCCGCGCGAACGGGCCGCCGAAGTTTATGCGGCCGCCGCGGAATACTATCTGCAGCAGAAGGATTATGTCGCGGCGATCGCCTATGAGCGGCGTCGCTTGCCGGTCGCCGCCGACTATCAGCGCGGCCGGGTGTTGAACCAGATCGCCACGCTGCTCGATCTGCAAGGTGATGCTGCGGCGGCGGCCAAGACGCGCCGCGAGTCGGCCGATTACTTGCTGACGAAGCTCGATCCACTGCCAATCAGCGTCTTCGGCGCGATGATGGCGTCCGACCTGTTCGATGCCGTCACGCTGCTGCCCAACGCCGCGCCGGACGAAGTCAAAGCCGCCGCCGCCAAGGTGCTCGAGCACAAGATCACGCCCGAGACGACGCGCGAAAAAGTCCGAGCCAAACTCGCCGAGTTGGAAAAGAAGAGCTAGCCGAAGCCTGCCGACCGACGCGGGTTAATCCTCGAGTCGGCAATGCGCGACGGTGAACTTTTCGAGCAGCGCGCGATCCGGTTCGCAGCCTATGCCGGGGGCTTCGGAGATCGTCACTTGTGGGCTGCCGTCGGGGCCGCGCGTCAGTTCGACTTC
>CAMCTH010000400.1 GCA_945877965.1 Planctomicrobium piriforme
AGGGAGCCTTTTACCACAGACATCTGCCGCTAGATTAAGTTCTCGTAGTCTGCCGCCGTTAGGATCCCCACGCAGAGACGTTCGACGATGACCGAATTACTGGAAATGCTGCCGCGTACGAAGGCCGCTCTGGCCGCTGGTATGGAAGCCGGACTTCACATCGGGACGCAGGGTTACGCGACTCGTAACGGTCGCGCAGTCGCCGACTTTGCCGTGGGCGAGTCGGCGCCGGGGACGCCGATGACCGGCGAAACGCTCATGCTCTGGCTCTCGTCCGGCAAGCCGATCGCGGCCGCGGCGATCATGCAACTGCAGGAAGCCGGCCTGCTGCAACTCGACGATCCCGTCGCGGTGCATCTGCCGGAGTTCGGTGCGAACGGCAAGGCTGACGTGACGATCCGTCACTTGCTCACGCACACTTGCGGCTTTCGCTTTCTCGATCTCGGCGACGCCGCGACGCCGTGGGATGAAATCATTCGCCGGATTTCTATCGCCCCGCTCGAACGAAATTGGATCCCCGGCTGTCGCGCAGGATACCATCCCTACACGAGTTGGTATGTGCTCGGCGAGATCGTCGGCCGACTTTCGGAAGTTTCGTATTCGCAGTACGTGCGCGACCGCATCTTCGTGCCGCTTGTCATGAGCGACTGTTGGATCGGCATGCCTGCCGAGGTGCGCGACGGCTACGGATCGCGACTCGGCACGATGGTCAACACCGAGAAGTTCGACGCCGACGGACGACCGCTACTCACGCCGCATGTTTGGAGCACGCCGCAAGGAATCGTCGCGTGCGCACCCGGCGGTAACGGTCATGGACCGATGCGGCAACTCGTTCGCTTCTACGAGATGATGCTGGGTCGCGGCGAGCGCGACGGCGTGCGCATCCTCTCGCCCGAGAGTGTGCAGCAGATGACGGCGCGGCAACGGACCGGGCTCGTTGATGAAACGTTTCGCCACGAACTCGATTGGGGACTCGGTATCATCCCGAACAATCGCAAGTATGGGATCGGAACGATTCCCTACGGTTACGGCCGGCACGTCTCCGACGACGCTTTTGGGCATAGCGGCAGTCAGTCGTTGGTCGCTTTTGCCGATCCGCAGCATGGGCTCGCCGCGGCGATCGTGTTCAACGGCACGTGCGGCGAGCGAAAGCATCAGCCCCGGATGCGCGCCGTCGTCGAAGCGTTGTATGAGGACCTCGGGATCACGCGCGACGACTGACGTTCGATTTCAACTGTCGAACTGCAGTTGAAGTAGCATTCCTTTAACGTCGGTCATCGCGATCACGTCCCGTTCGATCGCGCGGTTCGACGCGATAAAGACCGGGCCGTCGCTTAGTTCGCGTCCCGGCACAGGGAGCCGGCCGTGACTGCCGCGGATGATCGAGGCGTCGAGGCCGATGACGTCCATGTAGTAGCGGAAGCCGAGCAGCTTGCGGGCCAAACGTCGGGCGACGCGCAGTTTCGGGAATCGCAGTTTTGGGTCGACGAAGAGTTCGACCGGATCGTAACCCGGCTTGCGATGGATGTCGACGCACCGCGCGAAGTCCGGCGCGACGGCGTCGTCGAGCCAAAAGTAATACGTGAACCACGATTTCTCGTCGGCGACGACGACCAACTCGCCGGCCCGTTCGTGATCGATACCGAATTCGCGCTGGGCCGCCCGATCGAGAACCCGCTCGACCCCGGGAGTTTTGTTCAGCAGCGCAGCGACGGCCTGCACGTCGGCGGGATTCGCCACGTAGACGTGGGCCAGCTGATGATCGGCGACGGCGAAGGCTCGGCTCGCGCCGCAATCGAGGGTTTCCCAGCCGAGTTGCTCGCGGCGGACCGTGAGATAGCCGTTCTCGCGCAGCACGCGATTCAAATGTACGGGTCGCTCGACCTGCGTGATGGCGTATTCCGACAAGACCACGACCTCGGCCCCGCGCGCGAGTGAGGCGTCGATGAGTCGGCCGGCTTCGGCGTCGACTTCGCGCAAATCTTGCTTGCAGCGCGGGTCGTGCGGACCGAAACGTTGGAAGTTGTAATCCAAGTGCGGCAAGTAGACGAGCGACAGCGTCGGGTTGTGGCGACGTTGCACTTCGAGCGCGGCATCGACGATCCAGCGCGTGCTCGATACGTCGGTTCCCGGTCCCCAGAATTTTAATAGCGGGAACGTGCCGAGCTTCGCTTGCAGTTCGTCCTTGAGTTCGGCCGGGTGACTGTAGCTGTCGAAGACTTTGCGACCGTCGGCGGGATAGCTGGGACGCGGCGTCACCGACCAGTCGACCGGCGCGTACATGTTGTACCACCAGAAGAGCTTGGCGGTGGTGTAGCTGGGGTCGCGACGTCGGGCCGCCTCGTAGATCCGTTCGCCGCCGACAAGCTGATTCGACTGTCGCCAGAACATGACCTCGGCCAGATCGCGAAAGTACCAGCCGTTGCCGACGATCCCATGCTCGCGCGGCAACGCGCCGGTCAGGATCGTCGATTGCGCCGAGCAGGTGACGGCCGGCAAGACCGTCCCCATGGGTCTCATGAAGCCGCGCTGCGCGAGGGCCGCGATGTTCGGCGTGTCGGGGCCGACTTGATTCGGCGCGAGGCCGACGACGTTGAGAACGACGAGCGGTTTGGTCATCACTCGGTCCGTTCAATCACGACGACGGTCGGAATGCCGGGGCCGGTTTCGTTGCGTGATTGCACGACGAGCTGATTCTTGCCTGCATGCAATTGCCAGACGAAGTTGCTTTCCACCGGCGTCGGTCCGGCGGCGTCGAAGGTCGCTTCGTAGTTTGTGAAGCCGGGCGTAACCGTGTCGAGTTGCACTTGCACTTCGCCGGGGACGGTCGTGGCGAGCAGGCGGACTTCGGTTTCGTTGAGCGTCCAGTCCCAGTTGTTCTTGGCCGTGATGCGGTAGTCGTACAACTCCGACGGCGGTGCGTGTGGTTCGGTCCACACCGCGTGTCCCGGCCAGGGCCAACCTTTCATTCCCTGATTGAGCGGCACCGGATACGGCTGCGCGAGCAGGTTGCTCCGAGGAATCATTTTGAGTTCGGCGAACGGCGGGTTGTCGGTCAGGCCGCCCCAAGCGGGGCGCGTCTCGGCCAACACCACCGCCTCGACCCCGTCGTGCGGCTTGTCGGCCATGGCCAACACTTGCCGATCGTGGAGTTCGCGGAGCGACAAGGGCATTTTCGATTTCGCATCGACGTAATAGCGGGCCGCGTCGCCGTCGACGTGGACCCATTTGCGATAGTCATTCGACCAAAGCTCGACGACTTCGTGTCCGCCGTTAATGCGGCTTTTGAACACGCCTGGCCCCAGCGAGACCGGCCGACCGCGAATGCCGAAGCTCGCGCACGCTTGCAAGAAGACCAGGTTGTAATGCTGGCAGAAGCCGCCGACCGGCGTGCCGTCCTCGTGCTTCGCGAGAATTTCGAGGGCGTCCCACTTGGGGTAGGCTTGGCCGAGATGTCCCGTTCGTTTCTGCCATTGCACGCCCGACCATGCCGCAAGCCGCTTGATCCGTTCGAATTCGGTCGATGCGTCCTTCACGACTTCATCGAGCTTATATTCCTTGCGAAGCTGTTGTAGCCGCGGGTGGTCGGTCGCTTCGTATTCGAACGGTATCGACGAGCGAACGATCCGCACCGTCGGCGCTGGGGTGACCTTGATCTGCGAGGTCCAATCGGCGGCGAGCTTCGGCTCGGCCGAGATCGAGACGTTATGCAACTTCGGGGTGCGGCTCGGATCGGAAGTCTTCAGTTCGACGCGGACTTGCACGAAGCGTCCTTTCGGCTCGGCGACGACGGCGTCGAGCCCGGCGAGCGGTTGCCACGCGGTCCAGTTCGCTTCGTCCACGGCAAGAGTCGTGCCGGTTCGGGCCGCGACGATGAGGCTTGAATCTTGCGGCAAGTCGGCGGCGATTTGCACACGGACCGGACCCGGCGCCGTCAGCGGCGGCGCGATCGGCTGCTCCGCGAGATTCGCCTGATCGAGGACCGGCGTCGTTAGCCGGCCGCGACGGACGTGTTGATCGAGATAGAGGCGGATGTAGTACTCGCCGTCGGTTTCGTCTTTAGAACCGAGACGAGCGTCGTTCCAGGTTTGACCGCCGTCGGTGCTTTTCGCACTGCGGTTCGGCGGCGGCGAATCGCCCGGCGGACGCTCGTCGTCGCGAGCAATGAAAATCTGTCCTTTGCCGCGAACGACGATTTCGTTCGAGCCCGACCGGATCGCCGCGCTCGGCACGCGATAATGGTTCCAGTAGTTGCCGACTTGGCCGAGTAACTCGAGCGTTTGCGGCTTGCCATTCACAGTGAACTGCAACTCTCCCGCTTTCGGCAGGCCGACGAGCAGCGAGATCGTTTGGGCTCGCGGGTCTTCGACGACGAGCTGCTTACGGATCGTGACTTTGTCGTCGAGTTTCTCGACGTTCGGCAGATACGAATAGCCTGCGGCGGGTCCGTCGTCCTGAATCAGCACGCCGCGGTTCAATTCGAGCGACTTGCCGTCGTCGGCCGGCGAGAGCTGCTCGCTGACCGAGCGGTCGAGCAAGGCCGAGCCGGCGAGTCGCCACTCAGCGGCTGGTGCCGATGACGCAACGAGAGCAAGGGCCAAAGTGAGGATGACGCGAGAAAGCCGAGGCATGGGGATGATTCCTGAGATAAGGGGCACATCGATTCTCGTCGGGCTGCGGCGGCGATGCAACCCGCGCTTGCCGTCGGGGCGCTTACTTCGGAGAATACCAGCATTGATCGCTCAAGGAGTTTGCCATGACGGATGTTTGTCGCAGGTGGAGTTGGTTGTGCGTCGTGCTGCTGGCCGGTTGCGATGTCACCGGGGCCGAGCCGCGCGCGGGCGACCCGTCTGTGGTGAATGCCGCGATCTCGACCGAGGCGCCGCCGCCGACCGACGGCGAGTGGCCGGCCTTTCGCGGTCCGCATCGCAACGGCATCAGCAGCGAGAAGGATTGGTCGACGACGTGGCCCGCCGATGGACCGAAGCGATTGTGGTCGGCCGAGGTCGGCTTGGGATATAGCGCCGTTTCCGTCGCGGCGGGGCGAGCGTACA
>CAMCTH010000401.1 GCA_945877965.1 Planctomicrobium piriforme
CTGTGGCGGAGGAGGCCGAAGAACCACGATTTGCGGTGGCGGCGAAACTCGAATCTGCGCTCAAGGCCGCGGAAACCGCGGCTGATCCCGAAACGCAAACTGCCGTCCTACGATCCGCCGCCGACGAAGCGCGGCGCATGATAACGGCCAATGTTTTTGTGCAAGATTTGTTCCACCGTGTGCAGCAGAGTAAGGTCGATGATCCCGGCCGACTCGCCAAAGAATGGCGGAATGCCGTAACCGAGGCACGCGACCTTTTGCGCTTCGAGCCGCTCCTGGAAGCGCCGCTGCCGGAGGGGTTCCCCAAACCGGCGCCGGTCGGTGAAATTCGTGTGCAGCCTTATCCCAGCTATCGCGTCGCTCGAACGGATATGACGCTCGTGGAGGGGCGTGCTTTCTGGACGCTCTTTAATCACATCAAGCAGCGCGAGATTGCTATGACCGCACCGGTGGAGATGGGCTACGCCCCGGGCAAAGACGGCGCGATAACAAAAACCTCGATGTCGTTCCTGTATCGCAACACGAAGCAGGGACAACTCGAAGTCGACGGCAAAGTCACGGTAGTCGATGTTCCGGCTCAGCAAGCGGTTAGCATCGGTTTTCGGGGAGATGCTACGAAGGAGCGCGTGAATGATGCGAAACGTCGTTTAGAAGATTGGCTGCAAGCTCATCGCGACGAGTACGAGCCGGCCGGAGCGATGAGAGTCATGGGTTACAACAGTCCGTTCGTCGCCGATCAGAAGAAGTTGACCGAAGTACAAATCCCAGTTCGCAGCAAGTAACCGGGCGATCTGATTCCGTCGCCCAAGTCAGATCACGTCGGACGCTAGCTCATCAAAGTTCGTTGTGAGTTTTCCAAGATGGTCATGACGGCCGGGTTTCTTAATCGCCGTTCCGTTGAGATCGCATAGAACCGCTCTCGAATTTCGTTGATGCGTCCGACGACCCGCACTCCGAAGAGGCGACAAACGTCTTTTTCGACGCTGGTCGGCGATGCGAACACGCCTTGGCCGCCGCGGCCGAAAAACTTCAGCAAGGCGCTATCCTCGAACTCCGCCACGACCTGCGGACGGATGCCGGTCGAGGCGAACCAGTCGTCTAAGGAGCGCCGTAAGACGGTGTTCTCCGTCGGTAGCAAGAATGGCGCGCCGTCGAGCGATTGGGGAAACTTTCGCCGATACTTGCGCGCCAGGCCGTCCGTGGCATGCAACGTCACGCCCGAGTCGCCGATCAAGCGACTATAGGCCCGAACTTTCGCGCCGGGCGGCAGCGGTGAATCACTGACGACGATGTCGAGTCGATGCAGGGCTAAGTCCGCGAGAAGTTCATCAGGCTTGCCTTCCCGAACGACGACCTGAATGCGGTCCGGACCGACGATGAGCGGAGTCAACAAACGATACGAAAGCATTTTCGGCACTACGTCAGCGATTCCGATGATGACGCGCGGGACTCGACCGACGGGGAGCCCTCGAATGCCATCCAGCATTTCTCGACCGAGGGAAAAAATCTCCTCCGCGTAGTGGAAGACGTGCCGGCCGACTTCCGTTAGCGCGACACCGCGTCCGGAGCGGATCACGAGCAGATGGCCGACTTCGCGCTCTAAAGCACGTAACTGGCCGCTGACCGTCGGCTGGGCGAGAAAAAGCTTCGCCGCGGCCTTTGTGACGCCACCCTCTTTGGCGACGGTCCAAAAGGTATGCAGTTGTCCGAAATCAAGTGGCTTCATTCACTCACTGTATCATCGACCATTCCGATAGGTCGATCACAAACTTCCGATTAGCCGATTCTCTTTCAAAATCGTAATATCTCCCGGCATGGCAATAAACGCCGCCGTTGAGCGTTACGAACGCGAATCTCTCCGTCATGAATTCCACGTCAGGATTAATCTCGATGCCGCTCCCCAACGCCTCGACTTTCAGCGATTCCGAGCTTCGAGACTTCTTGGATACGGAGGCGAGCCGGGACGCGTTGTCGGCATTGGAACCGTCCGCCGTCTTGGAGTTGCTCTACGACGGCAACCGGCGTTTTGCCTCCGGAGCGACGATCGAACCGCGTCGAAGTCACTCGCGGCTTCGCGAGATTGCCGATCGACAAGCCCCCATCGCCGCTTTTCTCGGTTGCGCCGATTCCCGGGTTCCCGTCGAGATCATCTTCGATCAAGGGTTCGGCGATCTCTTTGTGACGCGAATCGCCGGCAACGTCGCTACCAGTGAGAACATCGGCAGCTTGGAATTTGGCACGCAGGTGCTGGGTGCCAAGGTCCTCTTCGTTTTGGGGCATACGAACTGCGGCGCCGTGGCCGCGACGATGAAGCGCGAGCCGGTCCCGGGTCAGATCAGCTCCCTCTTTCAGTTTATCCGACCTGCGGTCCGAGCGACGGACGGGGACGTCAACGATGTGGTTCGAGCGAATGTGCGGCTGCAGGCGCAGACGCTAGCCGAGGCTTCCCCCGTCTTGGCGGAGTTGATCGGGAGCGGAAAACTTTTGGTGGCCGGCGGCGTATACGATTTATCGACGGGGCTCGTAACGCCGGTCCCCTTGGAGTGATTACGGAACGACTTTACGGATGCCTCCGCCAAGAAGCGTCGTCATTGCTTTCAAATCGATCCGCGATGGAATGGCTAAATTATCATCACCTCCTGTATTTCTGGACGACGGCGCGTCTCGGCAGCGTCCGTCGGGCGGCCGATGAATTGTATCTCACGCAGCCGACCGTCAGTGCGCAATTACGAGCGTTGGAACGCGCACTCGGACGTAAGCTGTTTGCGCGCTGCGGACGCACAGTGGCGCTAACCGAATCGGGGCAAGCAGCCTTTCGGTATGCCGAGGAGATCTTCGTCTTAGGGCGCGAACTGAGTGCCGTCATGCGCGGCGAGGCGGAGCAGAAGCGTCGCCCTCGATTCAACGTCGGAATCTCAGATTCACTGCACAAGTCGACGGCCGGCCGGCTGCTCGAGCCCGTCTCGCGACTCAGTGATTCGTGGCAGTTGTGCATTCGCGTCGACAAGCTAGAACGACTGGCGGCCGACTTAGCGATTCGTCATCTCGACCTGTTGCTAACGGACGCGCCGCTCGCGAGAAACACCGGCGTGCGAGCGCATCACCATCTGCTGGGTGGATGCGAGATCCAGTTTCTCGGTGCGCCGGCCTTAATCCGACCATATCAAGCCGACTTTCCGCGATCGCTGCATGGAGCACCCCTGTTGTTGCCGACGCGCGGCACGACTCTCCGGCAAGCGCTCGATGCTTGGCTCGAATCTCAGGGGCTTCGTCCCCGGATCATCGCGGAGTCGGATGACTCTGCGATGTTGCAATCGCCGGCCCGAGCCGGTCAGGGGCTGGTCATCGTTCACAGTGTGGTTGCGCGGGAAGTCGGTGAGATGCTCGGTGTAGCGTCGCTCGGTGAGGTAAAGGAGGTTCGAGCGCAGTTCTTCGCCGTTTCCCCGGAGCGCCGACTACACCACGCCGCGACGACGGCGATCGTAAAGTCGGCTCGAAACCAACTGTTTGCTCAGGCACGATCGGGACGGTGAAGTGGGAATAGCGGTGCTATCACGATGATGCATAGAAACTTTGCGCGATGTTCCGCAGTGATCGTGCAGCGAGACATCGGCATTTCCCGAGCCGCGTAGCCCGGCGAAGCATTCATCTCTGCTGATTTAACGAGATATCACCGTCGCTCTGTCGGGGCTGTGTCGAAGTCGGCGTCAGCGCTGGCTGAATCTGACTTCTATGACAGGAAGCCGATAAGCTTTGCCGAATATATGAACTGGATTATCCCCATCGGTTCGACGCGGCATGATCGGACGGGCCTGCCGGCAGAGCATGCCTGCGGGCAGACCGAGGACGGCGCGCACCCCAGAGCTTCGTCATGACTGACACTCTAACTGCTGCGAACACGGACGCCGCCGGGCACGCGACGGACGCTTCGTTCATTGCACATTACTCCGCCGTCGCCGATGCCCAACATCATGCGGCGCACGGACCCTCGCCGTTCCGGAAGTGGCTTTTCATGATCCGGCCGGAGCGGGCCGAGATTCGCATGATCGTGCTGTTTGCGGCCACGGTCGGACTGCTGGCCTTGGCTTCGCCCATCGCCGTCGAGGCACTGGTGAACAGCGTGGCTTTCGGCGGCTTAATCCAACCTGTCGTCGTGCTCACGCTGATGTTGTCGACCTGCTTGGTCTTCGCGGCCGGCTTGTCGGCGCTGGAATTTTATCTCGTCGAACTCGTTCAACGGCGACTGTTTTTGCGCGCTGCGGCGAAGGCGGCGCTGGCGCTTACGCACTCGACCGCACCTTCCGGACCGGGAACTAACCCGACGGTGATGGTGAACCGGTTCTTAGAAATTACACAAGTTCAAACGGTCACGGCCGCATTGCTGCTGGATGGCATCTCGATCCTGCTGACGACGGTGATCGGCATGGTCGTCTTGGCTTTCTACCATCCGGTGCTGTTGGCTTTCGATATCGGCCTGACAGCGGCGATCGCGCTGATGATCTTCCCGCTCTCGCGCCGCGGGGTGGTTACGGCCGTCGACGAGTCGCTCTCTAAGCATGCGCTGGTTCGCTGGTTCGAACAACTATCGCAGCCGGGAGTGACCTTTCACTCACAGAGCGGTACGCAGTTGGGCAACGACGTCGCCGCGGCGCTCACGGCCCAGTGCCTCGAATCACGCGCCGATCACTTTCGCATCGTGTTTCGTCAGCTCATCTTCGGGCTGGCCATTCAAGTGCTCTCGTTAGTGTTGCTACTTGGCTTGGGTGGATGGCTCGTCATCAGCGGCCAGATGACGCTGGGGCAATTGGTGGCGGCCGAGTTGATCATCGCCCTCGTCACCGGTCAGTTGGCTAAAGTCGGCAAGTACCTCGAAAGCTTTTACGACTTGATGGCCTCGGTCGATAAACTCGACTCACTACTCAGCCAAGAGTCGGAGCGCAGCAGCGGGGAAGTCCCCGAGTCGCGGCCGACGGCGTCGACGGTCGTCTTGCGCGCCGTCGCCTTTCGACACGACGCCGATCGCGCAGTTTTTAGCGACTTGCATGCGACG
>CAMCTH010000402.1 GCA_945877965.1 Planctomicrobium piriforme
CTGCGGTACTCTTCGTCGCCGCTGATGAGCACGATGTGTTTACCTTTGCCGGGGCCGTCGGTCCCTTCGTAGACGACCCATGGGTTGGCGGCGTTGTTTTCGGCGCTGCGCGCGAAACCGCAAGTGAGCGACAGAGCGGCGAGAGCGAGGCAAACGACAAAGCGCGGGGCGGGCATCGGATTCGTCTCCGGACGGGGCGTGGCGAGGGATTGGTCGGACCAACGTAGGCGACGGCATTTTATGCCGGCGAAAGTCGCGCGTCGACCGGGTCAGAACCCACCGGCGTACGACGCTTCGCGTCTATCGACGGGGGTTAACGGCAGAAGTCCGCTACCGGGCGAACAGCCGTTGGAACTCGTGCTGGGCGAAGCGGTCGGTCATTCCGGCGATGTAATCGCCGACCGAACGCGGCAGGCCGATCGTGGCGGCCCGGTCCTGAAAGTTTTGCGGCATCAACTCCGGCTTGGCGTTGTAACCCCGGAACATCTCGCGGAGTTGGGCCTGGGCGATCGTCCGGCCGGTGACGACTTGCGGATGGCGATAGACCCGCTGATACAAGAACCGTTCGAGCTCGGCCTTCTGTTGGAACAACTCTTCGTTCGGGCGGATGATCATTTCAACGCGGCGGACGTCGGCCGTCGTCGCCACGCCCCACTCGTCAATCCGCCGACTCGCGCACACGATCAGGTCGCCGATCTGCCGGTCGATCAATTCGTGCAATACGGCGCGACGATACTCGCCCGTCTGCAGCGACGCATACCGAGCGCGAATCCGCTCGCCGCACTCGCGCCAGAGCGGAATCTCTTCGAGGTCGGCCAGCGTCAGCAGTCCCAACTGCAAAGCATCGTCGACGTCGTGTGTGTCGTACGCCACGCTGTCGGCCGCATCGACGATTTGCACTTCCAACAAGGGTCGCTCGGGCTTGCGCGATTTGTCGGCCCGCGATTGCTGACCGGCCAGCACTTCTAAACTGAGGTTGAGCCCGGGGAATTCGGGATAGCGGCTTTCGAGTAGTTCGACGATTCGGAGCGCTTGGCGATTGTGCGAGAAGCCGCCGACATCGCGGAGGCATTCGTCGAGCACGTCTTCGCCGGCGTGGCCGAACGGCGGATGGCCGATGTCGTGCATCAGCGCCAAAGCCTCGATTAGGTCTTCGTTCAAACGCAGCGCACGGCCGAGTGTTCGCGAGACCGACGCCACTTCATGCGTGTGGGTTAGTCGGGTGCGATGGAAATCGCCGAGCTCGCTGGTGAAGACCTGCGTCTTGCCGCTTAGCCGACGATAGGCGGTACTGTGGACGATCCGATCTCGATCGCGCTGGAACGGGCCGCGGTAGAGGTGCGTCGGTTCGGCGTGTTTACGACCGGCCGAGTCGGCACTGTGCAGCGCGTAGCCGGCTAGCAGCACGCGCTCGCGGTCGGCGACGCTAACTGCTTCGCAAGGCATCGCTCAGCATCTCCCAAAGATCTTCGAGGGCTTGCGGCAGAACTTTCACGTTCGCCGTGACGGGCATGAAGTTGATGTCGCCGTCCCAGCGCGGCACCAAGTGCCAGTGCAGATGTCCCGGCACGCCGGCCCCGGCGCTCTTGCCGAGATTGAGTCCGACGTTGAAGCCCGAGGCGTTCATATTTTGTTCGACGATGCCGCAAACGCGCGCGAGCAACTGCATCGCTTCGACATGCGCGGCCGCACTGAGTTGATCGAGCCGCGCCTTGTGATTGAGCGGCGCGACGAGCAGATGACCGTTGTTGTACGGAAAGCGATTGAGCACGGCGAAGGTCTCGGCCCCGCGCCAGACGACGAGGTTCCGCCGATCGTCGGCCGGCGTGGCGGCGTCACGGCAGAGAAAGCAGTTTTCATCGGCGCCGGCGAGCCACGACGGCTCGCTGCGGGTCGATTCGTCGTCGCGCAGCGACCCCTGCAAGTAAGCCAGTCGCCAGGGTGCCCAAAGTCGTTCTTGCGGCAAGCTACGTCTCTTTCATCGCTCGGAAGGGTGCAAAAGTGCCGGCAGTTCCAGCAGTCTCTATATCCTAAGTCTAGGAATTAACTGCGTTTGGGGAAAGACGGGAAGGCTTGCTCAAGCTTGCCGGTTGTAGCGGTCGAATTGAGTTGCAGGACTCTGGACCAGGGGCGATGACGTCGTTTTAGCTCTGCCGGCAGAACGTCGCGACGCCTCGGGCCGCGTGTTAGCATGAACGTTCGACTCGCACGGAGACGGTCTCCGCCGGTCGTTTCGTCCCGGCTCGCACGGCAGTCCTATGAATTCGGTCCTGGCAGAATATCGCCGCAGACCGAAAGTGTTGACCCGCGCCACCCGACCCGATCCGGACGACGAACCGTCGATGAGCTTGAGCTTTCGCGTCGAACTCGAGGCCTTCCGCGGCCCGTTGGATCTGCTGTTGTACTTGGTGCGTAAGCACGAAGTCGACGTGGTCGATCTGCCGATCGCGCCGATCACGGATCAGTTCTTGGCGTACTTGGAAGTGCTGGAGAAGCTCGACATCGATCGCCTCGGCGAGTTCATCGAAGTCGCCGGGCAGCTGATCGAGATCAAGTCGCGAATGGTGCTGCCGCATGCCGACGAGGTCGAAGCGCCGCTGGAAGACCCGCGGCAAGACTTGGTCGAGCAACTCCTCGAATACAAAAAATATCGCGACGCTGCGAGCATGCTGGAAGATCGCTTCCGCAACTGGCAGGACCATTTTGGTCGCCTAGCGAGCGAAGTGCCGAGCGGCAACGACGAACTGGCGAACGAGCCGATCCACGAAGTGGAACTGTGGGACTTGGTGAGCGCGTTCACGCGAATCATGCGCGACTACCAGGGGGGCCCGCAGGCGAGCATCAAGGTCGACGAGATTCCGATCCATATCCACATGGACCGAATCGCCGCGATGCTCAACCGCGACGGCCGCGTCGTGCTCGGCGATCTCTATGAAGCCGGCATGCCGAAGCAGCGCTTAGTCGCGCTCTTTTTGGCGGTGCTCGAACTGGTGCGGCATCACGAAGTGCGGACCGAGCAGACCAACATGTTCGGCGAGATCACGGTCTTCCCCGGCCCGCTGGGGAAAGTGACGATTGATCCAACGCAGGTGGAAAGCTACGAGCACCAAGCGACGCCGCCGGCGGCACCAGCCACGCCGTCGAGCAACACGGCCGTCGCCGACGCCGCACGCATCGACGCAGCCCAAACGGAAATCCCCGCCCCGCACGAAGCGACGGCCGCCAAGAAGCCGCGCACGCGCCGGCCCAAGTAATCTTACTGCTCGTACGGCATCAGCACTTCGGCGGGTTGCAAGCCCGCGATCGGCGTGAAGTTTCCGTTTGCGATCGCTTCGCCGAGTTTCGTTATTGCGCGGAAGTCGCGGTCGGCGGTTCGGCGGCCGGTGAGTTGGCGGGTGAAGTCGCCGCAGACGCAATCGGCGGCTTGCTGAATCAGTTCGTCGCTTTGTCGCGCGGCGTACAGGCTTGTGCAAAGGATGACGATCGCCGTTTGGATCCGGCCCGACAGTTCCGACATCCGGCATTGCCGATCGGCGAGCGCGAGCTGGTGCTTCCGCATCGTGCCGCTCACTTCGAGCGCGGCCCCGTCGAGTTGCGCGACGGCAAACTCGGCGTGTCGACGTAAGTTCTCGGGCATCGCGGGGAATTGCGGCGTCGGTCGGCGGTGCAATTTTTGGCCGAGCATCCACTTGGCGTAATGCAGCATCGGGCCTTTCAACGCCCAGAGGTGCGCCGGGTTGGCGAGGTTCGGCTTTTTGATCTTCGCAGCATACAGCGTCTTGCCGATCGGCTCGAAGTATTCGACGCCGTGTTGCTTGACGAGCGACTTGAAGAAGGCCATGCCGAGCATCTCCCCTTCGCCTTCGTAAATGCACGGGGCGAGGTACTCGTGAACGTTGTCTCCGAACAAGTGGCCGTGTAAGAACGAGCGGCCACCGTGGGTCTTCATCAGCAATTCGACGGCCGCCTCTTTCTGCATTTCGCTGCCGAAGATTTTGGCGATGACGCATTCCATCTCGCCGCGGTAGCCGTGATCGATGAGCGACGCACACCAGGCCGTCAGCGCATCGGCCGCGACGATGAGGCCTGCCAACCGTCCGATCCGGCGCCGGACCAATTCGCGTTTGACGATTTCTTCGCCGTACGTCCGGCGGAACTTCGCCCAGGGTAACATCGCGGCGAGCATGATCCGCATACTGCCCGCCGCCGTCGCGCAGAGCGCGGTTCGGCCGAGATTGAGTCCGTGATAGGCGATCGTTAGCCCGTCGCCGCGCGTCGGTTTCAGCAAGTTCGTCGCCGGAACGCGAAAGTCTTTGAATACGATCCCTTGATTGAACGTGTGTTTGAGCGCGTACAGCCCGTACTTGCGAAGTTGGAAGTGCTCGTTCTCCGCCTCGGGCAAGTCGACGACGAGCACCGCCGGCTTGTCGTTGATCAAACAAACGAGTCCGACCGTGCGGCCCGGGACGACGTTGGTGATGAACAGTTTCTCGCCGTTGACTACGTAATCGTCGCCGTCGAGGACCGCGCGGGTTCGCAGGGCGGTCAGGTCGCTGCCGGCGGCGGGCTCGGTCAGGGCGAAGCCCGAGAGTTTCTTGCCGTTAGCGAGTTGCGGCAGATAGCGACGCTTTTGATCTTCATTGCCGAAAGTTCGCACCGGATCGACGGCGCCGATGCAGCCGTGAACGCTCGCCATGCCGGCGATCGTTGGGTCGAGCATCGCCATCCGCGTGAGGAACGGGGCGAAGGCCGAGAACGGCACGCCGCTGCCGCCATACTGCACATCGACCAACAGTCCCCAGTAACCGACGACTGCGAGCTCGTTCAGCACTTCGTCGCGAATCTTGCCGGCCGAGTCGTGAATCGCTTTTTGATCGCGGAACTTGCGGACGACGGCCAGCGAGTCGTCCATCACCTTTTGGGCCGCAGCCGACGGCGTCGCCGGAGTGAACGTGAACAGGTCGAGCGGCACGCCGTTGGGGTCCCACACGGCGCGATGCGCGGGACTGGCCGTCGTTTGATACTG
>CAMCTH010000403.1 GCA_945877965.1 Planctomicrobium piriforme
AAGCTCAAGGAGAAGCAGTGGTATCAAACCGATATCATCGAACTGACACCTCTCGCTGATCTGCCGCCGGAGGTGAAACCTGCTAATTGAACGCCTCAATTCCAGCGGCGAAGGAAAACAGACTGCTGCCGCCTAATGATTCAGTTGGCGAATGAATGCAGTCCGACGGCGCGGCGGTTCAAAGTATCCATAGTGACCCAGGCATCGAATGCTCAGCATCACCGGGGAGTCTCAATTCGTTCGCTAAGTCGTTGTAGCCAGCGGGCGGCGGGAGCGCCGTCGATGACACGGTGGTCGAACGTCAGACTCAGGGTGAGTGTTCGCCCAGCTTCCAGTTGACCGTCGCGGACAACGGGTTCATCAACGATCCGACCCACTCCCAGAATCGCGGCTTGCGGCAAATTGAGAATCGGCGTGAAGGCATCGATTCCGAACATTCCCAGGTTCGAGACGGTGAAGGTGCCGCCCGATAGTTGATTCTGACTCAATTGGCCGGAGCGTATCTGAACGACCAGCTTTCGGGTCTGCTCGGCGATCTCAGGTAATGTCAGCCGATCGGCATGGCGCACGACCGGGGCGAGCAATCCGTCCGGCGTGTCGACCGCCATTGCGATGTGGACGGCGTCGTAGACATGGATTCCGTTGCGATGCCAACAGGCGTTGAGTTCGGGAAGCTCGCGGAGCGTTTCCGCGGCGCATTGAATCAGGATGTCGTTGTAGCTGGGGAGGATGCCGTCGGTCGCTTCGACCTTGAGTCGTTCTCGAAACGCGACCAATGTCTCTGCATTGACCTTGGTGGTGAGAGTGACGGGGGCGGCCTGATGCACCCCCGCCATCATGCGCTGCGCGAGGATCTGACGGAGTTTCGATGCCGGGACGAAGCGGCCGGGTTCGGTCGGGGGCGTTTCCGGAGCACTTCGAGTCTGATTCGAGCCGTGCGTGCTCAATCCGGCCAGGACGTCTCGTTCCCGGATGCGGCCCTCTCGACCTGTTCCGTCGAGACGAGCCCAGTCGATGCCGAGTTCCCGCGCGCGGCGCTTGGCGCGCGGGGTCGCCACCGGATGCCCGGCGGTTGTGCCGACGGACTTGCGATCATTCCGAATTGCCGCGGCCGGCCGCAAATCTTCGCGAAGGACCCGTCCCGTCGGATCAGGTGTGAGGACCGCGTTGAGGTCGATGCCGAGTTCGCGGGCCCGGCGTCGCGCTGAGGGACCGGCGGCTCGGGGAGCCGCAGGAATCGAGGAGGTTGACGCGATGCTTAGCTTAGTGACCGAGGATCCCGAGGAGGCGGCGGAAGCCGGTGCCTCTGGGTGGGCGGTAAACGAGTCAGACTGAGGCCTCCGCACGGAGGCTGGAGCCGGCTCTCCTTCCGCCAGAAGAAAGCCGATGGTCTCGCCGACTTTGACGGTCGTCCCGCGTCGAGGCGCATCGGTGGGGATGCACAAGTACCCTGCGTCGAACGACTCAATCTCCTGGGCGGCTTTTTCGCCTTCCAATAGAAAGATCATGTCGCCGGCGCGGACGAGTTCTCCGGGGGCTTTCAGCCACTCGCCGAAAACCCCCTCTTCCATCGACCAGCCAAGACGGGGAATCGTGATAGGTTGCGGCATCGAACTATTCTCTCATCAAATCGCGAATCGCCTGAACGATCTTCTCGACATTGGGAACAACCGCGCGTTCAAGCGTCGGTGCGTAGGGCGTGGGAGCGAATGCGCCGTGCAGCCTTTTAATCGGGGCATCCAGGTCGTTGAATCCCGCATCCGCCACTTGCGCGGCGATTTCTGACGCGAAACCGCAGGGCCCGAACGCTTCGTCGACGACGAGCAGCCTACCGGTTTTTCCCACGGATTGCAGAATTGTGTCGACATCGAGCGGCGAAACCGTGCGGGGATCAACAATCTCGACCGTAATGCCTTCGGCGGCCAACTGCTCGGCCGCTTTCAGGGCGTGCTGCACCATGAGGGATAACGCGACGATCGTGACATCGGTGCCGAGACGGACGACGCGCGCCTGACCGAAGGGAATCTCGTAGTGGTCCACGGGAACGTGCCCCTTCGCCTGCATCAGTTCTCGATGTTCGAGGAAGAGGACCGGATCGTCGCTGCGCAGGGCGCGGGCCATCAGTCCTTTGGCGTCGTACGGATTCGACGGCAAAACGACCCTCAGGCCGGGAATGTGGGAGTAGATCGAATGATACATCCCCGAATGGTGCGTCGCGGCGGAGTGCCCGACTCCGCCGCAACCGCGCAACAGGACCGGCATCTTCAAGCGGCCGCTGCTCATGTATTGCATCTTGGCGATCTGATTGACGATTTCCCCGAATGAGTCGTTGATGAAATCGATGAACATGAAGTCGATCACCGGCCGCGTGCCGGTCATGCCGGCGCCGCACGCCAGGCCGACAAAGCCGCGTTCGCAGATCGGGGTGTCGCACAGCCGTTCGGCGCCGTACTTCTCATACAGCCCCAGCGTCGTGGTGAAGTTCCCGCCCCGTTTGCCGATGCCTTCGCCCATGACGAAGATCGTGGGATCGGCCGCCATCGCGTGATCGAGAGCTTCCAGTGTGGCGGCGACGAACGAGAGAGGGCGATCCTTGGTCCCCGGTGACTGCTCCATCGGACTCGGCGCTTTGGGTAGGCACGACGATTCCGCGTAGACATGGGTCGTTGCTGATTCCGCGATTGGCGGCGAGCCGGCCTCGGCAAACTCCAGCGCTTCACGAACCGTGCTCGTTACCTCTTGTTCGATTTCCTGGAAACGCCGAGCAACCTCCTCGTCCCAGGACCACTGCTCCATAACCGACGCCTTCAGTCGCGCGATAGGGCATTTTTCTTTCCAGGCCGCGACCTCCTCTTTCGTTCTGTAAGTGAAGTCGCCCATTCCCTCGGCATGCGCGCGGGTTCGATAGGTCTTGCATTCGATGAGCGTCGGTCCGCCGCCGCTCTTCGCTCTTGCGACGGCCTCTCCGGCGACGCGATGGATTTCCAGGACGTCGTTGCCGTCGACCGTCACACCGGTAATGCCGTACGCCGCCCCACGTGAACCGACGCTGGGATTGCCGCTCGAGTAGGAGAACGGCACCTCGGTGGCGTACTGGTTGTTCTCGCAAATGAATAGTACCGGCAACTTCCAGATGCCGGCCATGTTCAGCGCTTCGTGAAACGCTCCGTTGTTCACTGCGCCGTCGCCGAAGAACGCCGCCGCTACCGTGTCGTTCTTCAGGATCTTGGAACTGTATCCACCCCCGCAAGCTTGCAGCATACAAGGACCGACGATGCCGCTGGTTCCCATCATGCCGATCTCGGGTGAGAAGAGATGCATACTCCCGCCGCGACCGCGCGAGCAGCCGGTTTCACGGCCAAAGAGTTCCGCCATCAATTCACGCGGGGGCATTCCCTTGGCCAAGGCGTGGCCATGCCCTCGATGCGTGGAAAAGATCGGATCGCGCTCGGTCAGATGCGCACAGACGCCGGTCGCAATCGCCTCTTGGCCGACGTACGTGTGGCACGCGCCATGAATGAGCCCCCGTTGGTGACAGCGCGCAAGTTCCTCTTCCGTCTGGCGAATGACTTGCATGGTTCGATAGAGGGCGCAAACAACGTCGACGACGACCGAATTGTCATTCTGAGTGAGACTCATCAGGGGCTACTTGCCTTTCGGAAGAAATGTCTGAATTGGACGCTGCTCATGTCCCGGCGTGCCGCCCGCGTTCATCGCCATGTTGCCGCCGTCCATCGGGATGATCGCGCCGGTAATCCAGGCAGAGGAATCCGAAGCAAGGAATACCGCGAGCCCCATAATATCATCGGGGTGTCCGAGTCGTCCGGCGGGGATGCCTCGCAGAAATCGGCCTTCAAGAGTGGGATCGTCGGCCATGCGAGCTTCGAGGCTCGGATTGACTACTTGAGCCGGAGTGACGCAGTTCACTCGAACGCCTCGGTAGCTCCACTCGGTGCTGAGTTCGCGCGTCATCTGAATCACGGCTCCCATTGCCATGCTATAGGCAATGTGCCCTCGCCCCAGTGCCGTCGAACTAGCGAGCGAGCCGATGTTCATGATCGAGCCGTGCCCCTGATTCAACATCCGGCGGCCCGCCTCCCGGCACATCGCGAAGCGACCGACGACCAGGTTTTGCAACACGCGCTGCAGATCCGCGATCGTCAAATCCTCCGGTTTTGACAGATGCCCGTCCCCGGCGATGTTCCCCAGAAAGTCGACGCGACCAAATCGGGCATCAACCTGTCGAAACAGTTCGGCGATCGCCTCAGGATCGGAGACATCGGTGCCCGCCACCAGCGTTTCACGACCGAGCGATTGAATCTGAGCGGCGACGGACTCGGCTCCGACGAGATTGCGGTCCACCAGGACGATGTGCGCGCCATGCTGCGCCAGAGCCAGTGCGGCCGCGCGCCCCAATCCTTGAGCGGCGCCGGATACTACGGCGACTCGATCGTTCAATGAAAACAAATTGCTACTCATCACGAACCTCCGGAGTGGACGGACGACTTGGGTTCCAGTTCCTTAAGGCAGTCGCACTCAGCACGCTGCCGAACAGCAGGATCGCCGCCATCGACCACAGCCCGAACTGCCCCAGGATCGAGGCACCGAAGAAACCGCCGATGTTCGCGACGGAGTTGATCAACGCAATCCCGCCCGCCGCGGCGACGCCGGACAAAAACGCGCCAGGGAGCGTCCAGAACACCGGCAACATGCTCATCATACCCGCCTGAGCAACGCAGAGTCCGACGAGCGCGATCACGGGAGATGGTCCCCACGCGACGAGGCTCCAACCGGCGGCCGCCGCCAGCGCCGAACCGGCTAGATGCCTGCGACGTTCTCCGGAGCGGTCGGAACTGATCCCGACCAGCGACATGGCCCCGATCGCGCAGAGATGCGGCAGCGCCGTGAGGAGTCCGATCTGAAAGTTGGTCGCCGTTTGGTACTGCTCCTTGATCAGCGTGGGGAAATAGGCGCCGCCGGCGTTCGATCCGACGGCCACCGTGAAATAGATGGCAATCAGCAACCA
>CAMCTH010000404.1 GCA_945877965.1 Planctomicrobium piriforme
ACGACTTTTCCGTTTCGAAGCGGTACTTGCGTTCCCAGGTCTTGCCGTCGCGTGAAACGTCGAGATTGAATACCGAGCGACTGACGCCGCCGACGCGCGTTTTTTCTTGCCAACCGAGGTAGTACGCATCGCCGAATCGGTCGAACGTCGGCTTCGAGTTCGTCCCGGTCGGCACATAGTCGCGGTGTTCGCCGGAGGTCCACGTTCGGCCGTCGGGGCTGGTCGTAAAAATGTAATTGCGGTTGCCGCCTTCTTGCCGGCAGATCGCCATCCAAGTGCCGTCGGGCAATTGATTGATCGACGACTCGGTCATTCGCAAGTTGTGCGGCCGATTGTAATGGCCGAGCACCTCGAACGTATCGCGACGGTCGTTCACGACGGCGAGCGCATTCTGTCCGCCGGGGAAAGTGTTCAACACCGCGTAGGTCCGCCCTCCGAACGTTTTGAAAGCGTCGATCGCGTACAGGCCGTAATCTTTCGGTGGAGCCGTAAAGCCCTGGGCAGCGGCATCGGCATGAAAGTGCAGCGGCTGCATGTCGAACGTACCCGCCGCCGTCTGCAACTGAGCGCGATGTATCTGATTTGTGAACTCGCCGCGTTCGGCGTCGAAGTCGAGGTACCATGTTTGCGACTGCCGCTTTCCCGGTTGTTCGTTGGCAAAGAAACAGCGCAAAGTGCGTTCGTCCAATCGGAGTAGTCGCGGCACGAAGCAAGCGCCGGGCGGCAGGGTTTCGTTCTCAAACATCTGCGTGCCGCGCGCAATGACGACGGTCTTCTCGACCTTGAGCGTGCCGAGGTCGACGATCGACATGGCGGCATAAATATCCGGCCACGCGGGGTTCTCGCCCGCTTGACCGTCGTTCAACTCCGCTGCGATGTAGGCGCGGTTGCCAAGAAACGCGATCGCCGCATCGTGGGCCCCTTTCACTTCCGGGGCCGTCACGCAGATCAATCGCTGCATCACGCGATCGCCGGCGGCGCGAGGATCCCAATCCTTCGGCACCAGTGGCTCTGCGGCCGTGCACGGCACGGTCAGCAGGCCGGCGATCAATGCGATTTTCAGAAAGAATTTCATGGTGTCGATTCGAGTCATTCGCGTGCTTCTCGAGACGTGCGTTGCCGCGATTATATCGAACGATATCGCGGCCGACACCGCACAATCGGGCCCTTTGTTTTCGGCGTGCGATGCGGCATACTGGAAGTTCGTCGGTGAGTGAAAATCTGACTCCTTTCCACGACTCGGCCTCGGCCGCTACCGTTCATGCACGATCGTCTTCCTGCCGCCGGCCTCGACGCCTCGTGTCGCATCACGGGAACGCGGCTGCCGTGTTACGTTTTTGGTTCGAACGTCGAACTGGCCCGCGTCGTCGCGCAGCAGATTGCGGCCGTCATTCGCGAGCGGAGCGCGATGGGCCAGAAAGCGGTGCTCGGCCTGCCGACCGGCTCGACCCCCGTCGGAGTGTATCGCGAGCTGATTCGCATGCATCGCGAAGAGGGGCTCGATTTCTCGCGGGTCGTCACGTTCAACGTTGTGGAATATTACGGCGTGGCTCCCGACCAGTTGCAGAGTTACCACCGTTGGATGCGCGATCATTTCTTTCGCCATGTGAACGTTCCGGCGGAGAACATTCATATCCCCGACGGCCTGACTCCGACCGCCGACGTCGAGGATTACTGTCGTCGTTACGAAACCGCCATCGAGCAAGCCGGTGGCATCGACGTCCAACTCCTCGGCGTCGGCCGAAACGGGCATATTGCCGGCAACGAGCCGTTCAGCTCCCGCAACGGTCGGACGCGTTTAGTCACGCTCGACGTCGTGACGCGTCGCGATGCCGCGAGCGATTTCTTCAGCGAAGACGCCGTGCCGTTGCAGGCCCTGACGATGGGAGTCGGCAGCATTCTGTCGGCGCGCAAAATCATTTTGGTCGCACTCGGCGAACACAAAGCGAAGGTGATTCGCGAACTGGCCGAAGGGCCGGTGACCGAGCGGTTGCCTGCGTCCTACTTGCAAGAACATCCCGATGCGGTCGTGCTCGTCGATGCCGCGGCCGGCGGACAGTTGACCGGCGTCGCGACTCCCTGGGTGACGGGCCCCGTCGAATGGACCGACCCGATGCTCAAGCGGGCTGTGCTGTGGCTCAGTCAATCGACCGGCAAGGCGCTGCTCAAGTTGAATGACGACGACTTCCGCGATCGCAACTTGCATTCGCTCTTGGCGGCCCACGGCCCCGCGCATGCCGCGGCCCACCGTGTGTTCAAGATGATGCAAGAGACGATCGAGTATCATCCGGCCGGTCGCGATCCCAAGCGTGTGATCTGTTTCAGCCCACACCCGGACGACGACGTCATCAGCATGGGGGGCGCGCTGATTCGGCTGGTCGAAGACAAGCACGAGGTCCACGTCGCTTACATGACGAGCGGCAACATCGCCGTCTTCGATCACGATGCCGAGCAGGTCGCCGACTTGGTCACCGAGTTCAATCGCCTCTTCGGCATTGATACGAAAAAGTCGTGTGAATTAAAGTCGGGCGTTGTGCAGGCGCTGCAGTCGAAGAAGGCGGGCGAGCCCGACGTCGATGCCGTGCGGCAGATCAAGTCGTTGATCCGGTGGAGCGAAGCGAAGGCGGGGGCGTTCGTCTGCGGCTGTCGCGAAGAGCATCTGCACTTTCTCGACCTGCCGTTCTATCGGACCGGCACGATCGCCAAAAATCCCGTCGGGCCGGAAGACGTGAAAATCATTCGCGACCTGCTGGCGAAGGTGCAGCCGCATCAGATCTATGTGGCCGGCGATCTCTCCGATCCGCACGGCACCCACCGCGTGTGCGCGGAAGCGATCTTTCGAGCGCTCTGGCAGATGCGCGATGAAGGGGTGGAATTGCCCGAGGTGATGCTCTATCGCGGAGCGTGGCAAGAATGGCCGCCGCACGAGATCGAGATCGCCTTGCCGCTGAGCCCGCGCGACATTGAGAAGAAGCGGCAGGCGATTTTCCGGCACGAATCACAAAAAGACGACGCCCTGTTTCCCGGCAGCGACGAACGCGAATTCTGGCAACGCGCCGAAGACCGCAACCGCAAAACAGCCGAACTGTACAACAAGTTCGGATTGCCGGAATATTTTGCGCTGGAAGGTTACGTGCGTTGGAAGGGCGAGGCGCTGTAGGCGGCGAGCCGGCTAACTGAAAAGGGTTGGCAGAGTTTTCGGGAATCGATTCGCGATCCGTTGCCGATGCCTTTGTTCGTCGGCCCGATGCAGGGGAGATGCCGGAAGATGCCGATCCAGGTTAGCGCTCGAGAACAACTGGCACTCGGCCGCTACCTGCTTAAATGGGTCGCTCTCACGATTCCGCTCGGGCTGGCCGTCGGTTCAGCGTGTGCTTTGTTTCTTGGGTCGTTGAACTGGGCGACTGAGTTGCGGTTTCAACAACCGTGGTTGTTGTGGTTGTTGCCCGTCGCCGGTGCGCTGGTCGGCTGGATGTATTGGGCCTTCGGCAAGTCTGTCGAGGCCGGTAACAACCTGATCGTGGATGAAATCCATGATCAGGGCGGCGGCGTGCCGTTGCGGATGGTCCCGCTGGTGCTGATCGGCACGGTGGTCACGCATCTGTGCGGCGGCTAGGCCGGTCGCGAAGGGACGGCCGTGCAAATGGGCGGGAGCTTAGCCGGCGGATTGGCGCGCTGGATCCCGGGCCTCGACCGCAGCGATGTGCAAACGATGCTCATGGCCGGCATTGCCGCAGGCTTCGGCGGCGTCTTTGGCACTCCCGTCGCGGGGATGATCTTCGCGCTGGAGGTGCTCGTCATCGGTCGCATGAACTATCGCGCGATCGTTCCCTGCTTGATCGCCGCCCTCGTCAGTAATCGCACTTGCACCGGTTGGGGAATTGGTCACACCCACTATCACCTCGCGAGCATGCTGCCGGCGGGCGCGGAGTCGCACTTGGCGCCGTTCGATACCCGCCTGATGGCCTGCGCCGTTCTGGGATGGATCGTCTTTGGGCTGACGAGCCTACTCTTTGCCGAACTGACGCACGGCGTCCACGGGTTGTTCAAGCGATTCATTCCGTGGCCGATCTTGCGGCCGGTCGTCGGCGGCTTTGCGGTCATCGGTCTCGTCTACCTGGTTGGATCGCGCGATTACCTGGGACTCGGCGTCACCTCGCCCGACGCCGACGCGGTAACGATCGTCAGTTCCTTTCAAGCCGGCGGCGCGCATCCTTGGAGTTGGTGGTGGAAGATCCTCTTCACGGCCGTCACGTTGGGGAGCGGCTTTAAGGGGGGCGAGGTCACGCCGCTCTTCTTCATCGGGGCGGCACTGGGTAACACGCTGGCCGTGCTGACCGGAGCCCCCGTCGATCTTTTCGCGGCACTCGGCTTCCTCGCGGTTTTTGCCGGAGCGACGAACACGCCGCTGGCATGCACGATGATGGGCGTGGAGCTTTTCGGCGGCGAGTATGCGGCCTACTTCGCCGTCGCGTGCCTGTCGGCCTATCTATTCAGCGGCCACTCGGGAATTTATCTATCGCAACGGATCGGCAATTCGAAGCTCGTCGGTTCGAACCTGCCCGCCGACGCTTCTTTGCGCACGGTTCGCGAAGCGAGAATCGGACTGCGGCTAGGGGACGCCGGAGCGAAACGACGCTCGCCGGCGGAAGAACGGCCGTCAGAGGAGAAA
The DNA here is from genome assembly GCA_945877965.1 of Planctomicrobium piriforme. Lineage (GTDB taxonomy): Bacteria > Planctomycetota > Planctomycetia > Pirellulales > PNKZ01 > CAMCTH01. The sequence continues at coordinate 4,673 of CAMCTH010000404.1, forward strand.
GCTGACTGATGATCCGCTGCCGCTGAGCCCGCGCGATATCGAGAAGAAGCGGCAAGCGATCTTGCCACGAATCGCAAAAAGACGACGCCCTGTTCCCCGGCAGCGACGAACGCGAATTCTAGCAACGCGCCGAAGACCGCAACCGCAACACAGCCGAACTGTACAACAAGTTCGGCCTACCGGAATATTTTGCCTTAGAAGACGTGCCCGACAGAAGTTAGGCCGCGAGAGTGGCTGGATACTGAAAGAAGTTTGCGGCGCGCGGGGCCGTAAAACGAAAGGCGTTTGCGGACGCTTGTGAGCACAGGAATTGGCTGACCAGCGA
>CAMCTH010000405.1 GCA_945877965.1 Planctomicrobium piriforme
TTGCTCGCTTCCAACTCCAGCTGCTTCTCGTCGACGTCGACGCCCAAGCCCGGCCCTTCCGGTAGTCCGATGTAACCGTCCTTGTCGAGCGCCCAATTCATCCGCACGATGCTTGCCGAGTTGAAGCCGTTGTTGTCGGGATAAAACTCATGAATCAGGAAGCAGGGGATCGACGTCACGACGTGCAGGCTGGCGGCGATACCCAAAAAGTTCGCCGTGCAATGCGGAGCCAAAGGCACAAAAAAGGCTTCGGCGAGGACCGCGATTTTCTTCATCGAAGTAATGCCCCCGGTGTGACAGCAATCGGGCTGCAGGATATCGATGCAACGATGCTGCAAGTAGGGAAGCATCTCGAAGATCGTTCGATCTCGCTCGCCTGTCGCCAGGGGAATGGAAATGGCTTCCTTCAGTCGTTGGAAGACGGCGATGTTGCCGGGCACCGCCGGCTCTTCGATGAAGAGCAGATTGTACGGACGCAGCGCCTCGGCCGCTTGGATCAACGTCGCCGGCGGAATGGCGCAATGCGCGTCGAGCATCACGGCGCCCGTGGGCCCCACTTGCTCGCGCGCCTTACGGACAGCGCTGACGATTCGCTCGATATCGGCCGGCGTGGCAGCATGCTCATAGATGCCGCCCGGCGGGACTTTGCGGGCTTGCGGCGTGTGATAGACCCGAATTCGATCGCGGCACGGACCGCCCAGCATGCGATAGATCGGCACGCCCCAGAGCTTGCCCGTGATATCCCACAAGGCCATGTCGATAGCGGCGAGCGTGTGAATCAAGAACGCTCCGCCGCGAACGTTGCGATGCGCGCGAAATATCTTTTGCCAGAGATGTTCGATCCGGGTCGGGTTCTCGCCGTCGAGCAATTGAAACAGCGACTCGGCCAGCGGCTTGGAAATGCGAGGATCGACCCCCTTCAAATCGCCCCAGCCGACGATGCCGTGATTGGTTTCGATCTTCACGAACACGTGCGCGCCGACCCAGCTTGCACGCAGGGCCGTAATCTTGATCGTCGTCGTTCGATCGCCGACTTGCGCGGCGGGATTCGCCTCATCGCCGACGACTTCGTTCAATACAGCCTGCCCCGCCGAGACCGCGGCCAGCGTTGACAAGCAATTACGCCGAGTGAGAGACATCGTGCCCTCCGATTGGGTTCAAGCGGGACGAACGAAAGCCCGACGGAGCCGCCAAAATAGAGCCGGACGCCGTCAAACGCGAGGCGTTCGTCGAGTCACAAGTAAAATATGAGATGCAGCGTTCGCGTCAGATCAATTCGCGAATCGGCTGTCGGCCGTCGATCAGATACTGCGGACGGCCGGCCAGATCCGACAACGTGATACGATCGGCGTCGATCCCCAGCCGGTTATAAAGCGTTGCGATGACCTCTTGGAAATGGACCGGTCGATCTTTCGCCTCGGCCGCCTGTGCGTCGGTCGAGCCGATCACCTGCCCGGTTCGCATGCCGCCGCCGGCCAACAAGGCGCAAGAGACGTTCGGCCAGTGATCGCGTCCGGCATCTTTGTTGATCTTCGGCGTGCGACCGAACTCGCCCCAGGCGCACACGGTCACGTCTTGATCCAAGCCGCGCTGATGCAGGTCGTCCACCAGAGCCGTGAGCGCCTGATCAAGAACCGGCATGTTGGTCCGCGAGGCCTTGAAGTTCTGCCCGTGGAAATCCCAAAAGCTGAAGCTCAGCGTCACGCAGCGAGCCCCCGCCTCGACTAATCGTCGCGCGATCAAGAACTGTTCAGTCAAACGCGGAGCGCCGTCGCCCTGATGTTGCGACGTACTCTTGCCGTAACGCGCCAACGTCTCGGGCGATTCCTTACTCACGTCGAGCGCCTCGGCCAGACGATTCGACGTCAGAATGCCGATCGCCTGACGCTGGAAAGCATCGAGTCCGTTCATCATCCCGGTGTGATCGAGATTCCCCTTCAGCCGATCCAGCGCGCGATTCAACTGCCCGCGATCGGCGAGTCGGTCCAGCGTAATGCCCTGGAGAACCAGGTCATCCTTGCCGTCGCCGCTCGGTTGAAACGGCGAGAAGGCCGGCCCCAAGAACCCCGGCTTGCCTGAGTTGTACGGCCGATGTTGCATGCGGGGCGAGAGCCCGACGAACGGCGGGACGGCTTCATTCGCCGGCCCTTGCACTTTGGCGACGATCGAGCCGAACTCCGGCCAACCGCCGGGCGGCTGCTTGCGATCGCTTCGACCCGAGAGACATTGAAACGAAGCGTGATCGCCGATCGAACCGACGACCGAGCGGATCGCGGTGAACTTGTCCATCATGCCGGCCAGGCGCGGCATCAATTCGCCGATCTCGATGCCCGGGACGTTCGTGGCGATCGGGCTGAACTCGCCGCGCACTTCGACCGGTGCGTCGGGCTTGAGATCGAGCATGTCCTGGTGTGGCGGCCCGCCCGGCAGGTACACCATGATCACCGCTTTGTGCGATCGCCGACCGGCCGACTCTTCGGCGCGTAACAAGTCAGGCAGCGTCAAACCGCCCATCGCTAGCCCGCCGATGCGCAGAAAGTCGCGACGCGACTGCCCGTTACAAAGCTGCCCGGAACGCGGAGCGGATTGAATCGTCAGCATGGCGTGGCCTTCGCAAGTCGGCGGGACGGTCGCAGGCAGGGCAAAACAAACAGCAGACCGATTGGGTATAAGTATTCTTGCCGCCAAGATCAATATTTATATCGATCCCGTCTCCCAAATCATTTGAGTCTTCGTCGTTTTTGATCTCATTTTCGGGCGCAGACTTCAATACGGCTCCTGAGAGCAGAACGTTTACTCGCGGCCGAAGTATTGTTCTTCCCGAGGCAACGCGACGACTTTCCAGGTGGCGGGATAGAAGCGGACGATGCGCCGCGGGCGGAAGCCTTCCAGCAGCAAGTCGCAGCGAACGCGGATCTGCACGCCGCTGCTCCCCGGTTGGACGGGAACTTTCACGATATCGAGCACCGGGCCCCCTTTGCGATCGTTGACGGGATCGTAGGTCATCAAGCTGTCGCGGGCGACGGCAATCGAGCCGCGGGGACCGGCGACGGCGGCGACGACTTTGGTGAGCGGTGTGGCTGGAACTTCCGGGGGGAGCAGCGTCAATTCATCGAACAACTGCGGATCGACTCCGCCGAAGAAGGTGATCGTCACGATTTGCGCTTCGTCGTCGACGGCATCGATCCAACCTGCGAGACCGCGGTCGCGAACGTGATTGCGATGTCGCTCCAACTGTTGGGCGGTCGCTAGAAGGCGACTCGGCTCGTCGAGCCACATCTCGACGACGCGTCCCGGTCCGTAGAGCGTGCCCCAGGTGAGATTGAGCGCGACCGTTTGCCCCGGCTCAATCGACTTCAAATCGGCGAAGCCGCTCCCCTTCAGCACGCGGGTGCTCGTGAGCAGGTCGAATATATGCGGCTTGCCGGTTGCCTTGCGGTCGCGCTCCGGCACAGCAACGAGTTTTTTCGTCGACAGATCGACCGACTCGACTTTCCAGAGCTGCTTCTGTTTCGCATCGTGCGTAAAGTCGTCTTCGATCAGGAAGCAGCGACGGAAATTAATCTCGGGCGTTTTACGGTTGCCGCTCGACGCCGCCGGCGGCGTCGTGTCGTCGGGAGCCCGCCAGTAGAAAAGTCCGTGCAGATGCGTTCCCAGCGGAATGTCCTGCAACGCAGCCGGTGCACCGTGGTAATAAATGGAACCATACGGCAGCATCACGGCGTCGAGCGGCAGATCCCAAGCACCGCGGTCCTGACTATCGTTGCGATCGGTGCGGATGTGAAAGCGTCGCTCTAAATGGTCGACGTAGATCAATTCACCCGAGATCGCATGCGCCGACCCCTCGGGCGGAAACTCCCCGTCGACGAGTTGAAACCACTGCAGAACCTCAGCCTTGTCTTTGCCCGCTAATTTCTTCAGTTCGACGGCCGAATAGGGACCGTCGGCATCGGTCCGGAACTTCGGCTTCTGCACTTCTTCGGCCTGCAACAGCCCGGCACAGAAAACGAAGCAGAGACATTCGACAAAACGGAATCGACGTGAGCTAATCATAGGTGGAAAGCAAGGGCGAGGAGTCAGTCGCGACGCGCTAACGTCCGGTTCTGAATGAGTAATGCGAGATAGCAATTCAAAACTGCGCCGGATGCGAAGGCATTCCGGCTACATCTTAGACGACGACTTCCGACAACGGGCGGAGGCTGTCTTGGAATCGGTCCGCCTGCACGTCGACGCGTTGGAGCATCGTCAGCAGCAGGTTGCTGAGTCGGGCATCGCTATCGACCGGGCGCGAGCAAACCTTGTAGTGTCCGTTGGCATCGGCCGTGTTGTACTGGCCGATCTTCGGCAAATTGAAGTCGACGTGCTGACCGTGCTTATAACCCAACGCCCGGCCGCCACACACCAGCGTGGGCAAGTTGGCATTGCCGTGACTGTGGCCGTACGCCATACCGCTTCCCCAGAGCACTTGCGTCGTATCGAGCAGCGGTTGCCCATCTTCGTCCTTGTGCGCTTTCAGTTGATCGAGGAAGTAGCTGAGTTGTTCGACGAGGAACGTGTCGGTCTGCGTCAGGCGGCGGAGTTGCTCCGGATCGCCGTTGTGATGCGATAGGCCGTGGCGAGTTTGCGAGATGCCGATGTCGGGAATCGCTCCGCCGTTGCCTTCGCTGCAGATCATGCACGTAATGACGCGGGTCGAATCGGTTCGCAACGCCATCACCATCAGATCGAAGAACAGGCGGTGATAATCGGCGACGACCGCCAAGTCGAGTTTCGTGCTGAGGCGAGCCGCTTCGGCCGGCGCGAGTTGCGGCTTCGGAATGTTCAGCCACGAGTCGGCTCGCTGTGTCCGCTCTTCGACTTGTCGAACGGCCGTCAGGTATTCGTCGAGCTTGTTGCGGTCCTTCGCGCCGAGCTTGCCGGTGACGCGTTTTGCGTCGTCGGCGACCAGGTCGAGAATGCTGCCGCGACGAGTGAGTCGGCGACGGATCG
>CAMCTH010000406.1 GCA_945877965.1 Planctomicrobium piriforme
CCCGAGGTCTTGCACTCGCAAGTCGAGCGGATGCTCAACGATCCGAAGGGGGCTCGCTTCGTCGACGATTTCACCGACCAATGGCTCAAGCTCCGCGACATCAACGCGACGCAGCCCGACCGCACGCTTTATCCCGAGCCGGCCCTGGAGGCCGATATCGCGCCGTACCTAATCGATTCGATGCGCGACGAGACTCGGGCGTACTTCACCGAACTGCTCCGCAGTGACCTGGGAGTCGCGCACTTCGTCGACTCCGACTTCGCGATGCTCAACGAACCGCTCGCAAAGCTCTACGGTATCGAGGGAGTGCAGGGGGCCGGCATTCGTAAGTTCCCGCTGCCGCAGGATTGTGGGCGCGGCGGATTGCTGACGCAGGCGGCCGTGCTGAAAGTGACGGCCAATGGGACGACGACGTCGCCGGTGACCCGTGGAGCGTGGGTCGCGACCCGCTTGCTCGGTCGCACGTTGCCTCCTCCGCCGCCGAACGTCGAAGCGATCGATCCCGACGTTCGCGGTGCGACGACCGTCCGCGAGCAGTTGGAAAAGCATCGCAGCGTCGAGTCGTGCAGCGTTTGTCATCGGCATATCGATCCGCCGGGCTTCGCACTCGAAAGTTTTGACGTAATCGGCGGACGTCGCGATCGCTATCGAGCGCTGGTCGACAATCGCTTGAAGCTCGACGGACCGGCGGTCGATGCGTCGGGCCGAACCGTCGAGGGAAAAGCGTTTCGCGACCTGACCGAGTTCAAGCAGATTCTGCTCGCCGAGCCCGATCGATTGGCCCGCAACTTCGCGACGAAGCTGATGACGTATGCCGTCGGGCGGAGCCTGTCGCCGGCCGATCGGTTGGAGATCGACGCCGTCGTTGAACGAACGCGGGAGTCGAAGTTCGGCATTCGTGCGCTCGTGCATGAGGTCGTTCAGAGTCGAGCTTTCCGCGGCGCCGAATAGGATCGCTTCTTCCGTCGAAAAGGTGGAGTCGTATCGTGGGACTTTTTGCCGGAACGAAATGGGATCTGCCGCCGAAGTGCGACCGCTGCGGCGAGTTGGAGTCGGTGTGTCGTTGCCCGCCGCAAGCCGCGCCGCCGCCGGTGCGCGTCGCCCCTGCGAAGCAAACGGCTCGGCTGACGATCGAGAATCGCAAGAAGGGAAAGTCGGTGACCGTCGTGACGGGGCTAGCGGCAGCCGATAACGATCTCCCGGAGTTGCTGACGCGGTTGAAGACGGCCTGTGGAGCCGGCGGTACGTTGCAAGGGGAAGCCCTTGAAATTCAAGGGAAGCATTTAGACCGCGTTCGTAGCCTGCTTGCCGAGCTCGGCTACAATACGAAGGGTTGAAGGCCGCTTCGTTTCGCGCGTCTCGAATTCTTCCAACTGCGTCGTCGCATGATCCAGCAACTCCCTTCCGCCTCGCCGCGCTGGATGCGCAACGTGCTGCTTCTAGCGGCCTTCTATAACTTGGCGTGGGGCGCGTTCGTCGTCCTGTTTCCGTTGCTCCCGTTTCAGTGGGCCCGTTTGGAACCGCCGAACTATCCGAGTCTGTGGCAATGCATCGGTATGATCGTCGGCGTCTACGGCATCGGCTACGGAATCGCGGCCCTTGATCCGGTGCGTCATTGGCCGATCGTTCTCGTGGGGTTGTTGGGAAAAATCTTCGGCCCGATCGGTTTCGTTTGGAATGCCGCGCACGGCGTACTGCCGTGGGTCGCCGGATTGACGATTCTGACGAACGACTTGGCGTGGTGGATTCCGTTCGGACTGATCCTGCTCCATGCGCGACGTGAATCGCTTGCCGAACAAAAGATCGCCCCGCGTCGGTAACGCCGGCCCCTCTTGAGTTAGAACCGAATCCTTATGTCGCTATCGCCCCTGGTCGTAACGGAACGATTGACGAAGCGTTACGACGCCGCGACGGCCCTCGACGATTGCAACCTCGCTGTGCGGAGGGGCGAAATCTTCGGGCTGCTCGGTCCTAACGGAGCCGGCAAGACGACGCTGTTGCGGTTGCTGCTCGGCTATCTGCGGCCGACGTCGGGTCGCGCGACGATCGACGGGCTTGATTGTGAGCGACAGTCGATTGAAGTGCGGCGCCAGGTCGCTTATCTGCCGGGCGATGTGCGGCTCTTTCCCGCGCTGAAGGCTCGCGAGGTCCTCGACTTCTGCGGCGGGTTTCGGGATCGCGATTATGCCGCGCGGGCTCGACGGTTGGCCGAGCGACTTGATCTTGATCTGAATCGGCGGACGACGGCGATGTCGACCGGCATGCGGCAAAAGCTCGGGCTCGTCGCCGCGCTGGCCGTCGCCGCGCCGACGATTATCCTCGACGAGCCGACTGCGAACCTCGACCCGACGGCCCGGAATGAAGTGCTCGAACTCGTTCGCGAGGCCCGCAGTTGCGGCAGGACGATTCTGTTCTCGTCGCACATTCTCGATGAAGTGGAGCGGCTCTGCGACCGCGTCGTGATCTTGCGTCGCGGTCGGTTGCTGCATGAGCAGGAACTCCGGACGCTGCGGCAACGGCATCGCATTCGGGCGCAGTTCGCTGGACCCGTCCCCGAGTTGCCGGAAGATTTCACGGAGCATGGAGAATTACAAGTGCACGGCGATCGGCTGACGATCATCACGGGCGAAGAGCTCGCGCCTTGGCTCGGCCGATTGGCATCGCTGCCGCTCATCGACGTGCAGATCGAACCGGTCGGCCTCGCGGCGGTCTACGAACAATTCCATCCCGCCGTCGAACTCACAGTTGCCGGTCGCGCTTCGCAGACGGAGCGTGTTTCGTGAGCGAAGCGGCAGCGAAGCATCATGATCACGCGACGACGGCCTGGCTGCCGGCCGCGCTCTGGACGAAGTGCCGGATCGAAGCACAGTTGCTGCTTTTCTCTCTGGCGGCGGTCAATTTCGTGTTCAGCATCGTTTACGTTTGGTTGACGAGCCAAGTCGACCTCGGCGCGCTCGCGACGTTTCTTAAGGCGCTGCCCGAGTCGTTCGAGCGAGTCGCCGGCGTGCCGTTTGGTGCGATCGCCACGCCGACCGGACGACTTGCGATGGCGTACGTCGATCCGGTGACGGTCTTCACGGCGGTCGCCTGGGGAATCGCCCGCGGCAGCGACTGCATCAGCGGCGAGTTGGGTCGCGGCACGATGGAGTTACTACTGGCCCAACCGGTACGCCGCTCGGCCGTCGTCGTCGTGCAGGGGATCGTGACGACGATCGGGTCCGTCCTGATCGCAGCTTCGTCGTGGTTGGGGATGTGGGTCGGCGTTCATTTCACCGACCTCGCCGGCTCCGTCGACTCGTTGCGGTTCGTGCCGTCGGCGTTGAACCTGTTCGGCTTCATGTTCTTCATCGCGGGCTTCAGTACGTTCGCGTCCGCTTGTGGACGCGATCGTCGGCGGACCGTCGGCTTCGTCGCCGGTTTCTATTTGGTGCAGGTGCTGATGAAAGTCGTGGGGCGCGCCGCGACCGGCTGGGAGGCGTTGCTGTACGGCACGTTCATCACGGTCTTCGAACCGCAGTATCTCGCCATTCATCCCGACACGGCCTGGGCCGACGTAGCCGGCGCAAACGGGTTGCTCATCATCCTGGGACTGCTCAGCTATGCGTTGGCAACGCTGATCTTTTGTCGTCGCGATCTGCCGGCCCCGCTTTAACCCACGATCAACGACTCGATGACTCCAACATCCGATCCCACTGCCGCCGGGGAAAAAACGCAGCCGGCGAGTCGGCGTCGATTTCGGCGTGCGCTGCGCTCGGTTATGCTCATCGGCGTGGTCCTGGCAGCCGTCGCAATGTACGAGCACTTTATGGCGAAGATTCAAGTCGGAGATCGGGCCCCTGCGTTTACGGCGACCGCTGACAACGGGCAGTTGGTGAACTTGGCCGACTATCTGCACAAACAGATCGTCGTGCTCTACTTCTATCCCAAGGACGGCACGACCGGTTGCACGGCGCAGGCGTGTAGTTTTCGCGATGCCTACGAAGATTTCGTCGAGGCCGGCGCGGTCGTGATCGGCGTCAGCGGCGACACGGTCGAAAGTCATCGCGGCTTCATTCAGCAGCAGAAGCTGCCGTTCTTGTTGCTCAGCGATGCCGATGGAGCGCTCCGCAAGACGTTCGGCGTGCCGAAAACGCTCGGGATCGTGCCGGGGCGCGTGACGTACGTCATTGACCGCGAGGGGATCGTGCGGCACATCTTCAATTCGCAATTCTTTGCGGGCCGACATGTAACGGAAGCGTTGCAGATCGTCCGCGAGCTGGCGAAGAAATAGCTTCCGCTACGCCGATGGGCGACGTTTCGGCAACACGCGCGACAAGCCGCCGTCGACCGTCAGCACTTGGCCGGTCGTCCAGTCGTTCGCCGGGTCGAGCAACCAAGCGGCGGCCGAGGCGATTTGCTCGGGCTCGCCGAAGCGTCCCAGGGCGTGCAGTTCGGTTGATGCCGCGGCAGCCCCGGCGTTGTCCCAAATGCGGCGGGTCATTTCCGTCCGCGTCAGCCCCGGTGCGACGACGTTGACGCGCACGTTGTACGGAGCGTAGGTGGCTGCCGCCGAGCGTGCGAGTCCGATGACGCCGGCTTTCGCGGCCGCGATCGCTTCGTGATTCTGTACGCCGATCTCGGCTGCCGCCGACGAGAACAGGATGATCGAACCGCCGCGGTCGCGAAGCAGTTTGGCTCCGGCCCGAACGGCGGCGAAGGCGGTGAACAAGTTGGTTTCGACGACGCGGCGAAACTCGTCGTCGCTCGTGGCATGGGCCGGCTTGAGCAACAGCGAGCCGATGCAATTCACGATGCCCAAGTAGCCGTCGGTTTGCTCGGCCGCGCGTTCGAGAGCTTCGAGGAGGACCGACGAATCGGCGGCCTCGCAAGTCAGCGCCGGTTGATTTAACTCCGCTGCGAGCGGCGCGAGTTTGTCGGCGTTGCGAGCGACGAGCAGCACATTCCGGCCGTCGTGGACGAGTCGTCGGGCCAGCGTGCTGCCGATCG
>CAMCTH010000407.1 GCA_945877965.1 Planctomicrobium piriforme
GTCCGCTTGATAGCGATCTTTTAAAAAGTCGAGGCATTCTTCAACCACCGCCTCGGGCGCACTCGCACCGGCCGTCACCACGACCGTCTCATCTCCCTTAAACCACTCCGACTGAATCTCGGCCGCGCCGTCGATGAGATACGCCCGACCGCCGCTTTCGTGAACCAGTTCCGCCAAACGCCGGCTGTTCGAGCTATTCTGACTGCCGAGCACCAGCACGACGTCTGCCTCGCAGGCGAGCAACCGGACCGCTTCTTGGCGATTCTGCGTGGCGTAGCAGATGTCGTCTTTCGGCGGGTTGGAGATGTGCGGAAAGCGCGCACGAAGTCGGGCGATGATCCGGTTGGCGTCGTCGACGCTCAGCGTCGTTTGCGTCAGATAGGCCAGCTTCGTTTCGTCGACCACCTGCAACGTGTCGACGTCCTCCGGCGACTCGACGAGCATGATCGCCTCGGGAGCTTCCCCCATCGTGCCAATCACTTCGTCGTGCCCTTCGTGCCCGATCAGAATGATCGTGTACCCTTGCTCGGCGAAACGGATCGCTTCGATGTGGACTTTCGTAACCAGGGGGCACGTGGCGTCGATCGTCCGCAACTTGCGCCGGGCCGATTCCTCGCGCACTCCCGGCGAGACGCCGTGGGCCGAGTACATCAGCAGCGCCCCCTCGGGGACCTCATGGAGTTCGTCGACGAAGACGGCCCCTTGCTTGCGAAACGTCTCGACGACGTACTTGTTATGCACGATTTCGTGATACACATACACCGGAGCGCCGAAGGTCCGGAGCGTCAGGTCCAGGCTTTCGATCGCCATGTTCACGCCGGCGCAGAAGCCGCGCGGGCTGGCCAGTAGCACCTTCATTGCAGGCGGTTCGCTCCGGAAGACGTGTAAACGGCGTACCAATACCGTTATGATAACGGCGCGGCCGACGAGGGGGTAGGCGGAAACGAACCCCGCGGCGGCGCATCGCGGCAGGCGGAGTGCAGGATGGCGACGGTTTCGGTTCTCGACGATCTCGGTGCGTACGGTCCCGATGGGGCGGCCGCCGCCCCTTCGTCGACCGAGGCTCGCAACTATTGCCGTCGCTTAGCGCAAACGCATTACGAGAACTTCTCCGTCGCCAGCAAGCTGTTGCCGCGCAGCTTGCGGCAGCATTTTTTTCATGTCTATGCCTACTGTCGCTGGGCCGACGATCTGGCCGACGAAATGGGCGATCCCGCGCAGAGCTTGCGATTGCTCGATTGGTGGGAAGAGCAACTCGACGAATGCTACGCCGGTCGGGCGCGGCACCCGGTGTTCGTGGCGCTCCGCGACACGATCGCCGAGTTCGCGATCCCGGCGCAACCGTTTCGCGATCTGCTTACTGCCTTTCGCCAAGATCAAACGACGCCGACTTACGACACATTCGAATCGCTGCTCGGCTACTGCCGCAACTCGGCCGACCCGGTGGGACGACTCGTGCTTCATCTCGGCCGTTGTTGCGATGAACGAAGCGTCGAACTCAGCGACTCGATCTGCACGGGTTTGCAACTCGCCAACTTCTGGCAAGACGTGCGCCGCGATCGCGCAAAGGGACGCATCTATCTGCCGCTTGAAGATTGCAAGAAGTTTGGAGTGACCGAAGCGGACCTCGATCGACCGACGGCGACGCCCGAGTTCAAACAGTTATTGCGATTCGAAGTCGATCGGGCTGAGGAGTTTTTGCGGCGCGGGTTGCCGCTCGTCGAACGGATGCCCCGCGGATTGGCCGGCGACATTTGGCTCTTCGCCCAAGGGGGATTAAAGATCCTCGCGAAGATTCGGGCCCTCGACTACGACGTGCTGGCCGTCCGACCGAAGGTCACGAAGTTCGATCAACTCCGTTTGCTCGTCGGCTGCCTTTGGCGAAACTTGAGCGGAGGACGTCGATGACGACTTCGCTCGCCGACAGCTACGCCGTCTGTCAGGCGCTCGCCAAGAAGGCGGCTCGCAATTTCTATTATTCGTTTTGGGTCTTGCCTCCGGCGAAGCGGGCGTCGATGTGCGCGCTCTATGCATTCTATCGTAGGACCGACGATCTCGGCGACGGACACGCCCCGCTGAGCGAGCGACGAACGGCTCTCGATCACTGGCGCGACGCCTGGCACCGCGCGCTCGCCGGCGATTACACCGATCCGCTGTTGCCGGCCGTCGTCGATACGGTCCGCCGTTTCGAGATTCCACCGGAGTATTTGGAGACCGCGATCGACGGCGTGGCGAGCGATCTCGACCGGACTCGGTTCGCGACGTTCGACGAACTGAGCGACTACTGTTATCAGGTCGCGTCGGTCGTCGGGCTGGCGAGCATTCACGTTTGGGGTTTCCGCCGCGAACCGGCGGCCTACGAGGCGGCCCGACGTTGCGGCGTCGCGTTTCAACTGACGAACATTCTTCGCGACGTCGGCGAAGATGCAGCCCGTGGGCGGGTCTATTTGCCGCAAGATGAGTTGGATCACAGCGGGCTGACCGACGACGATCTGCATCACAGCGATGACCTGCTCCGGCCCGGCGACGATCGTTGGCGCGAGTTGTTTCGAATCCAGGCCGAGCGGGCCGAGTCGTACTATCAAGATGCTCATGCGCTGACGCCGTATCTCGAACCCGACGGCGTCGGCATCTATGCGGCGATGATCGACATCTATCACGCGCTGCTGGAAAAGATGCAGCGGCTCGACGGCGACGTTTTTAGCAAGCGCGTGTCGCTGCATCCGTTGCATAAGACGGCGCTCGCTGCACGGCGATTGCTGCCGCGACTGCCGCGCGTGTTGGGCTTCGGCGCAACACGGCCGGCGACGAGGGCCGTGGTCCGATGACGGTGCGGAATAAGACGGGGCCGGCTTCTGCGGGATCGAAGGTTGCGGTGATCGGCGGCGGGTTGGCCGGACTCGCGGCGGCGACGGCGCTCGTCGAACGGGGCAGTCGCGTCGAACTCTATGAGTCGCGGCGAAAACTCGGCGGCCGAGCCGCGTCGTTTCGCGATCCGACGACGGGCGAACTCGTCGATCATTGTCAGCACGTCGGCATGGCCTGCTGCACGAACTTGGTCGACTTCTGCCGGCGAATGGGCATCGCCGATCTGTTTCGTCGCGATCGAACGCTCCATTTCTTTGCGCCGGACGGCAAACGTTGCGACATCGGGGCCACGCCGCTTTTGCCCGCGCCGATGCACCTGCTGCCGTCGTTGTTGCGGTTGTCGTATCTCTCGTGGAGCGAACGGCTCGGCATCTGCCGGGCGATGTTGCGGCTGGCGCGAACGAGTCCGAACGACGATCGCGCGACGGCCGGCGACTGGCTGCGCGAGCAACGGCAGTCGGAACGTGCCATCGAGCGCTTCTGGGGGCCCGTCATCGTCAGCGCCTTGGGGGAGTCGGTCGAGCGAGCGTCACTCAAATATGTGCGGAAGGTATTCGTCGACGGATTCTTGGCGAATCGATCGGCGTACGAGATCGACGTGCCGACCGTCGCACTCGGCGAACTGTATGGCGAACGCTTGGAAGCGAAACTCCGCGAACTCGGCGCGACGATCACCTGCGACGCGCCGACGAAGCAAATCGACGTCGCGGCTGACGGTCGCCTGCGGGTGGAACTCCACGACGGTCGGACTGAAGAGGTCGACGCGGTCGTGCTCGCCGTCGCCTGGCGCAAGGCAGCCGAGTTGCTGTCGCCCGAGTTAAGACGACGTTGGCCGGCGTGCGAGCGTTGGCAGACGTTGTCGGCGGCGCCGATCTCGGGCGTACACCTCTGGTTCGATCGTGAACTAATCGACTTGCCGCACGCGGTGTTGGTGGGGAGTTTGAGTCAGTGGATGTTTAATCGAGCGCGGAGCGCGGAGCGCGGAACGCGGAGCGACGCAGGCGTCAGCCAGGGCGAATACTATTATCAGGTCGTCATCAGTGCCTCGTACGATCTCGCCGGTCGCGATCGGGCGTCGATCGTCGCGCAGGTCGTCGAGGACTTGCGAGCCGTCTTTCCCGCGGCGCGCGGGGCGTCGCTGTTGCGGTCCAAAATTGTGACCGAGCCCGAGGCGGTGTTTTCGGTCGGGCCGGGCGTCGATGCCGTGCGACCCGCGCAGGCGTCGCCGATCGCGGGGCTGTTCGTCGCCGGAGATTGGACCGCCACCGGTTGGCCGGCCACGATGGAAGGGGCCGTCCGGAGCGGCTATCTCGCGGCCGAGGGGGTGATGCAATCGTTCGGCCGACCGGAACGAATCGTCGTCGCCGACTTGCCCCGGAGCCTGGGGGCCCGACTGCTCTGCGGGCGCAGCTAGTGCGGACTGCTCGAAGGTCGCTCGTCGGCAAGCCTTGCGCCGTCGTTGCCGGCACTACGAGCGATCTTGTTCCCCTGATCGGCACTCGCTACCATCCGCCCCCTTGCAGTTAATTAGCGGTCATAATTGCGACGGAGAACGGTTCCTTTCTTCGTTGCGGAGTCCGCGGCCATGGGCCGATCAAAACACGTTCGATATCTGACGCTGATCATCGGTGCGCTAACCTACGCGCTCTGCGGAGCGGGCGGCTGCGCCAACAACCCGTACGCGATGCAAGGACAACTGCAAACCTTGCAGACGCAGCAGACGACCCTCGCACGGACGAACGACGAATTAAAAACGCGGGCCGCCTCGCTCGATCGCAACAACCAAGAGTTGGAAACGCAACTGGCGCAAGAGCGGCAGCAGAAGCGGATCATCGAAGATCAAGTCGTCGCGCTCCGCGATCAACTCGGCACGGCAAGTTCGCAACTCGCGAAAGTGAAGACCGAGGCGGAGACGTTCAGCAAGAAGACCGAGACGCTCGAAGCCTCGTTGAAGAAGCAGACCGGCGCGACGATCCGCGCGAACAGCAGCTTGAAGAACACGCTGCCGCCGATTCAGATCCAAGGCGTGCAGGTTCGGCAAGACGGCGACGTCGTCCGGATCGAGTTGCCCGGCGGTCGGTTGTTTGAACTCGGCTCGGCT
>CAMCTH010000408.1 GCA_945877965.1 Planctomicrobium piriforme
AACGGATCACAACCCATGCTCCACCTCCGCGCCATCCACATTAACGATTGCTGGCGACCCTACCTCAGCTTCCACATCCACGCCGAGCAAGCCAGGCTATATGGGCACATTGCCGCATAGAGAAATGCGAGTTACACCCTCAGCATTAGCCTAGCGACAACGTCGCGCGGCTAAACAACTTAACCGCACGAGCGCTATACAGCTTGTTTCCGTATAATTACTTGTTAGGCGTTGTCAGCGCAACTTACACTTGTCGTTAGGTGGCACCATGCGACGGATGTGCTTCATTGCATTACTCGCTTTCGGACTGCAAGCCGAGGCCGCAGAGCCTCCGTTGTTGGTTTCGATCGGAGTGACGGCAGATGCCAATGGACTCCGCCTAATTCATGTCAACGGGAAGGACGCGACCTTTCCCGTCGTCATTACGAACGTGTCCGACAAGCCGCTTCGAATCTGGGCGCAGTGGTGTTCGTGGGGAAACCGCTCCATCCAGTTCCAATTGGAAGGAGCTGACGGCACGAAGACCTCGGCGGTATCCGCAGTGATGGCGTGGACGATGAACTTCCCCGACTTCTACGAACTCAAGCCGGGCGAGAGCAGCGTCACTGATATCGCTTTTACGGACTCTTATTTGTGGTCCGGATTCACGCTGCCGAAGGACCAAAAAACAACCAAGTTGTCGATGCGAGTAATCCTCAGCATTCATCCCGATGAAGATGGCATAAGGCTAAACGTTTGGAACGGCACAGTTCAGTCGGAAATGAATACGTATCATTTCGTTCGTGAACAGAAGGAGTAGGTAGTGGCCTAACAACTCGCTGAAGTTGACGCTGCATTCAATCGTGAGTTTTGCTCGTCCGCTTCGTTCGCAGTACAATCCACGTCAGACCTGCCTACGGCGAGCAGCGCAACTGAGCTTTCCTCGTTCGCCATCTTGACGCACCGCAACCGTCGGCACAAAAACCAAGCACCATGAACAAACAGATCTTCCTCAACATCCCCGTGGCCGACTTGCCGAAGGCGACGGCTTTTTATCAGGCGCTCGGATACTCGCTCCATCCGCAATTCAGCGGCGACGGGGCCGCGTGCGTCGTCATCAGCGAGACGATCTTCGTCATGCTCGGCACGCATGCCAAGTTCCGCGAGTTCACCCCCAAGGCCGTCTGTGACACGACGCAAGCGGTGGAAGTCCTCTTCAACCTCAGCTGCGAGAGCCGCCAAAAGGTCGACGATCTCGTCGCGAAGGCCCTCGCCGCGGGAGGTTCGACCTACGACATGCCGGAGGACTTTGGCTTCATGTACACACACAGCTTCCTCGACCCCGACGGCCACGGCTGGGGCCTCTTCCACATGACCGCCCCGCCGCCGCAGGCTTGATGCCGGTAGAATAGCCGGGGACGTCGTGCGTTAAGTCTGCACGGCAAGGTCGGCGCGCTCAACAAGGCAGCCCGAACGAGTAGTGCTGAGCATCGTCGTTCGGCGGCACACAGTACACGCCTGAAGTACAAACGCGAAGGATGCGGTGATGGATAGCTGGTGGCAGGAAGTAGCGAATACTTTGCAGGCCGAGTTCTCCGATCTTCCGGATGCGGGGGCGGCGACTCGGATTTTGTTGCGGCTGTCGGTGGCGGCCCTGCTGGGCGGCGTGTTGGGGTTCGAACGGGAGCAGCAGGGGAAGTCGGCCGGTCTGCGGACGCACATGTTGGTCGCCCTCGGGGCGGCGATGTTCGTCCTGATCCCGCAACAGGCCGGCGTGTCGCCCGGCGACCTCACGCGCGTCTTGCAGGGGTTGGTCGCCGGCGTCGGGTTCCTCGGGGCCGGCACGATCATGAAGGGGCACGGCGAAGAAGAGGTCACCGGGCTGACGACGGCGGCCGGCATCTGGCTGACGGCCGCGATCGGCGTCGCCGCCGGAATGGGTCGCGAATCGACGGCCGTCCTCAGCACGCTGCTGGCGCTGGTGATCTTGACCGTAATCCCGAAATGCGCGGGCCTCTTCGAGCACCGCCGCAACTAGCACGGCATCGCGGCCGGAGCGGAACGCTTGCCGAGTTCGCTTCGAGAAGCACCGTCTGCTGAGGGTGCTCGGAATGCGGCGACCCAAATCGGTGAGCCGGAACCGCTTTGCCGTTCTTCCTCCGTTGCGCTCTCATGATGGAATCGTGAGGAGTCGGCGCAGCGACGCTCTGCAGTCTTGCAACGGAGTGTCTGTAGGTTTAGCCTACCCGCGGCTAACTGAATTAGGCGCGTGAGCGCTATACAGCATCTTTCCGTGTAAACACTAGTTCGGCCACAGGAGGGAACGGCGGTGGCTCAAGAGCAAGTCGATCCCTATTGGCAGCTCCGGCCCGCTGCACCGACTTCCGACGACGAGGTTTGCCGATGCCCGGCGGGCACTGAGGTCATGCTTCGAGACGGGCTGTCGGACAACCCGCTGTTCTGCGTGGCGTGTAACGGCGAGGTACCTCCCGAACGACTAGGCTTCGACGCACGGTTCGCCGAGGAGATTGCCAACTGGTTGTCTGTCTACGATTCACTGTACCGGCTGTGGCTCGATTCGGGTGAGTATGAGACGTGGGCTGCAATTCGCTTGTCGGACCCGCAATCGCAGGTAAACCGGACGGGTCGTGAGATCGTGGCGCGCCTCAACGAATTGGGGCGCGCGTACTACTGGTGGTTCGTAGACACGAATGACGCCACGGTTGAGAAGCCGATACTTTGCCCCGTGTGCTCCATTCAGCTGACAGAGTACGAGGGCCGGGATTTGCGGGTATGTGCCGCTTGCCGTATCCTCGCGTGAGCAGGGAGCCGAACAAGACGCTGCACCCGACTGCGGCGGCGAATAGAATCAATCAAATTCAATCCATCTCCCGCCGCTGCGGCAGGTGAGCAAAACATTCGGCGGTAATGCCACCATCAGACCAGGGTGCAACTAATGGACTTCATCGCGACTTATTGGTGGGTTTGGCTAGTCGGCGTGCTTGTGATACTAGCCGTTGCCGCCGTTCTATCGATTGTGAATCTCATAGGACTTGCAAGAGATGCCAAATCCATTGCGGGAAAAGTGCGGTCCGCTCTCAACGTCTCCCCTGAAGAACGACAGCAGCATCTCACGAATCTCGGCCTTGAGATTGCTTGCGACAAGGTAAAGAGCCGCGTTGTGAAAAGTCTTTCGCTCAGCGCATTGGCGGTACTCGGGGGCTGCTTCGGCATTCTGCTTCTGTTGGCCATCGTTCGACATTTCATTCTTTACACGCAGACTCCCGCCTAGCAAGTCGCTGCAGCAGACCCGCAACTAATTGCGAGTTTGGCTCGCTCGCTTCGATCACATTACAATCGGACTAGGCTCGCTCACTTCGAGCAGCGCAACTGAGCTTCTTTTCGTTCAGCCTCATCTTTCAAAGACACGCTGGGAAGGTTACATGAAATCGATGCTACTGAGCCTTGCGACGGCGGCGTTCGCCTTCGCCGTGTCGGGCGCCGTGCCGTGTGTGGCTCAAGAAAAGCTCGCCGACGGGGAAGTGAAGCAGATCGCGGAGGAGGCGTTCACCTACGCCTTCCCCCTGATCATGAACTACGGGACGTTGTATGAGTTCGCCGTCGACAAGGCCTCGGACCAGTACAAGGCCCCGTTCAACCAACTCTACAACATGCAGCGCGTGGCCACGCCGCAGGACACGACGGTCGTGACGCCGAATAGCGACACTCCGTACTCGTTCGTGTGGATGGACCTGCGGGCCGAGCCGCTCGTGCTGAGCGTGCCGGAGATCGAAAAATCGCGGTACTACTCGATCCAGTTGATCGACCTGTACACGTTCAACTACGGTTACATGGGGAGCCGCACGACCGGCAACGCCGCGGGTTCCTACCTGGTCGTCGGTCCCCATTGGCAGGGCGAGACGCCCGCAGGAATCAAGCAGGTGTTCCGCAGCGAGACCGAGTTCTCGTTCGGTCTCATCCGCACGCAACTCTTCAATGCCGGCGACATCGACAACGTGAAGCAGGTCCAGGCCGGCTATCAGGCCCAGCCCCTGTCGGCCTTCTTGAAGCAGCCCGCGCCCCCCGCCGCCCCGGAAATCGCGTGGCCGAAGATCGACAAGAAGTTGGCTGCGGCCGACCCCTTTGCTTACCTGAACTTCTTGCTGCAATTCTGCCCTCCGGCGGGGCCGGCCGAAGTCGAGAAACCGCTGCGGGCCAAGTTCGCTCGGCTCGGCATCGAGGCCGGCCGGCCGTTCTCAACCGACCAGCTCAGCGCGGAGCAGAAGTCGGCAGTGGGAGCAGGCGCCAAGAACGCGTTCGAGAAGATCAAGCAACGGTTGGAGGCCATCGGCAAGAAGGACGACGGCTGGATGATCACGGTCGGATTCGGCGACCGATCTTTCTATCAGGGAGACTGGACGCTGCGGGCCGCCGCCGCGATGGGGGGCATCTACGGCAATGACGAGGCCGAGGCGATGTATCCTTTGCTCCAGACGGACGGCGACGGGAACAAACCCGATTGCGGCCAGAACCGCTACACGCTCACTTTTCCGAAAGACCGACTGCCGCCGGTGAACGCGTTCTGGTCCGTGACCATGTACGACGGGAAGACGCAGCTTCTCGTCGAGAATCCGCTCAACCGTTACCTCGTCAACTCGCCGATGCTGCCGGATCTGAAGCAAAACTCCGATGGATCGCTGACGCTGTACCTTCAGAAAGACTCGCCTGGGAAAGAGAAGGAGTCCAACTGGCTGCCGGCCCCAGACGGCCCGATCTACGTGGTGATGCGGCTTTATTGGCCGAAAGAGGAAGCGCTCACCGGCAAATGGCAACCGCCGGCCGTGCAACGGATCAAGTGAGTGCTTGCGTATTGGAAGGGGTCGCCCGTGGCACCCGTTACGACCTGAAGAAAAGGGGGCGTTCTGATTATTTGCAATTCAGAATGTCTCCCATTTTCCTCTCACATGTTTCTGTATGACCATGGGTTAG
>CAMCTH010000409.1 GCA_945877965.1 Planctomicrobium piriforme
GACCACCCACTCGGCTCCGCGGTCATTTAACTCATGCATGGCCCGGCATAGATCGGCTTCATCGTCGATCGAGCGTCCGACCGTTTTGGCGAGTTCTTCACGATTCGGTTTGACGATCAGCGGCCGCCGCGTCCCGTCGAGCAATGCCAAGAGCTCCGGCCCCCGTGCATCGACGACGATGCGTCCCGGCGTGACGTCGAGCAAATCACGATAGAAGGTTGCCGGAGTGCCAGCCGGCAACGAACCGGTCCAGACGGCGACGTTGGCCGCTGCGGCCGCCCGCTCATAAGCGCTTCGATATGCTCGCAGCTCCGCGTCGTGTAGCGGCTTCGCATTCTCGACGAGCTCCGTCGTCACACCGCTGCTTGAATCGAGCAACGTCGTGCAGACCCGCGTCGGCTCAAGCGTTTCGATCCAGTCGACTTCGACGCCAAGCTCGGCGCACTGTCGTCGCACCGACGCACTCACGTCGCCGCCGACCGGTGAGATCGTGCGGCATTGGGCTCCCAGTCGCGTTGCGGCAATGCCGACGTTCAAGACCTTGCCCGAGGCACACCACGCCGACTCGACCGCTCGGTTCACCTCGCCGACGTCGAGTCTTTCGAAGCGAAGAATCTGTTGCCAAGCGGGAGTCAATCCGGCGACGACGATCATAGCATCGCCTCCAGAATCGCGTGCAATTCAGCATCGTCGATCGTACGCGGGTTACCGTTCAAACTGTTGCCATGGGAACCTTGTACGAGCGCCGGCAATTGCTCGCGGTGCACACCGAGCTCGCTCAATCGTGCAGGAACGTTCAATCTTCGGCATAACGCGTTGACGTGATCGAGTAGTCGTTGCGCCGCCGCGGCATCATCGGATTCGGTCAGATTCATGGCGTAGCGAGCCAGTCTGGCGAGCCCGGCTTGTGAGGTTTCTCGATTCGCCTTTAAGGCCGACGGAAGCATCACGGCACACGCCAGTCCGTGAGGGACGTTCGCCTGCACTCCGAGGGCCGCAGCGACTCCGTGAGCCAATCCCAATCCGGAGTTGGCCAAGGCGATGCCCGAGAAGAGCGCCGCCTGTGCCATCGCTTCGCGCGCCTCGCGATCCGCGCCGTCGTTGACGGCCCGTTCGACGGCAGGGAGTGCCAGTCGCAAGCCTTCCAAACAAAGCGATTGCGGAATCGGTCGAGCATTGCGGGTGATGTACGCCTCGATCAACTGCGTGATCGCATCGAGCCCGGTCCAGGCCGTCGTCGCCGGCGAGACGCCGATGCTCAGTTCGGGATCGACCAACACGATCCGCGGAATCATCCGGTCGTCGCGCAAACTTTTTTTGAACGGCGGATCCTGCGAGGAAATCACTGCGTTCTTGGTCGCCTCGGTGCCGGTGCCGCCGGTCGTCGGCATGGCTAGCAGAGGCAGCGGCGCGGCAGCCAGTTTGAGCCCCCGGCCGACCCCTTCCAAGTAGTCGCGGACCGAAGCGGGTTCCGGCTGCGGCGCGAGGGCCGCAACGGCCTTGGCTAAATCGATCGCCGACCCGCCGCCGACCGCTAACAACAGATCATCGCTTTGAGGACCATTCTCGCGCAAACGAGCGACGGCCTCGTCGACGTCGGCGACCAACGGCTCACGAGAGATCGTCCCCAGTCTTACAACCGCGACGCCGGCCTGCGCCAGACGTTGCTCCAGCGCCGCCACCTTGCCGCTACGTTCCAACGTGCGCGAGCCGACGACGATAAACGCTCGTCGACCGAGCCCGGCGGCCAGCGTGCCGACTTCGGATCGCCGCCCCCAGCCGAACACGATCCGTTGCGGGGCGAAGAAATCAAACGGAGCGGCGAACATCGCGAGCTTTCAACGGCGAGGTCCGCGCGACAACTAACGAGCGCGGATTGCGGCGGGGCCGACCCATTCGTCCCAGGTCGAATCGTAGTCGTCGTAATGGATCCAATGCAAGCCATGCAACGACTTTCGCACCGTCGCCGGATACCAATTGCCGTCTTCCGACCTCACGCTAACCTCCGCGCCGATTGCGTAAGACTTCGGCGAGTAAGGTCGAATAAACTTGGCGGAGGTCCAGGTGTCTTCGTTCTCACTATAGCCGACAAAGTGCACTTTCACCTTCGGTCCATCGACGTCGAGAATCTTGACCTTGTACCACTTCCCTTCGGCCAGCGCCTCGGCTCGTTCGCCGACTCGGTTCTTGAGCGCATCCGCTACCGGCGCTAGTTTCGCCTGACGTGGAAAAGTTGCGGCTGCCGTGAACATCGACTTTTGCCCTTCCACAAACGCCATCTCGCGCTCGGCGTAATCGGCTAGTTCGTTCAGCTCAACGAATTGATCGCCGTCGCCGTCGACGCGCGGATCGCCGCGCAACGCGGCCAGCACCGAATCGGTGAAGGTCCAGTTGCCGGTCGAGGTGTTGTGCGAATAGACCGACGTCAGGGCTGCATAGCTCAACTCCGAATCGGAGCGGCGGTTCATCTCGTCGCACAACGCACCGGAGTGGCAACAGTCGGCGATGAGCAGGACGCGATCGCCGTAAAAATGATTCTCGATCAGTTCAAAGACGTTGCGCACATTCCAGCCCGAGCCGTTCTTGTCGCCGGCATCGTACTGCGCTAGCCAGGTCTGACGCGATTTCTGATCGCGATAGCCGTGCCCGGCGAAATAGAAAATCAACGTCGCCCCTTCGTCGGTCTGTTCCAAAAAGCGAGTCAACGATTTGATGATCTGCGTTTTCGTGGCCTTGGCGTCTTGCAGATAAACGATCTGCTCGTCGGGAACGCCGGCGTCGCGGAAATGCTTCACGAGCTGAGCATCGGACCGGTTCGGCTTGGCATCGGGAAAGCTCGCCCAGACGTCGGGATGTTGCCATTCCAAGATGCCGATCGCGAAGACCCACGTGTTCTCGGGCTCCCAATCCAACTCCGCCGCGCGACTCGGCGAGGGGGCCAATATCGCCGTCAGTGCGACCGCAACGGCGGACAAGCGACGGACGACTTCGTAGCCAGGCGACCGGAAGTGCGACGGATTCATAACGATGGACCGCTGAGCGTGTTTCTTGATTCGGGGGATTCGGCGCGATAAATCGCCCTCAATTGTAGCTCCTAAATGAGCCGATCCGGACCGCCTGCGAAGCCGTAAAATTCGTTGCTTTCGCCCTTTTAAGCCGGTTCGGCTATAACCAAGGCCGCAGCCGCCCCATGCCGGGAACTTTCGCCCCCCCGTCGTCGTCCAATCAGGGTCGGTTGCCAGCGTTGCACCCCCGTCTAGCTCGAAGCGAGAATCAGCCGTGAGCCATCGTCCCCCTGTTCGTGTGGCATTATTCAGTCTCTTACTGGCCGGAGTCGCGTGGGTTGGCTGGGCTGCGGTCCCTTCCACTCCGGACGAATTAGTGACCCTCGGCACAAAGCAATTCAACGACGGCAACGTCAAAGACGCTTACGAATCATTTCGTAAGGCGCTGCTCGATCCGGCGTTTCGCGGCGAGCCCTCGTCGCCGATTCATTTGGCCGTCAGCAGTCTGCAACGACTGGCCAGAACCAAAGAAGCCGACGATCTCCTGGAAGAGATCGTCAAAGTGCATAGTGGTAACTGGCCGATGCTCCGCGCCGTAGCACAGTCGTACCTCACTTTGCAACACGACGGCTTCATCATCGCCGGCGAGTTCGAGCGCGGCCCGCATCGCGGCGGCGGCGAATATGCGAACGCCGGCGATCGCGATCGCGTACGCGCCTTGCAGTTGTTCATGCAAGCTCAGCCTTTAGTCGACAAGGACGAAAACGGCTCGAGTCGCGGCGCGTTCTATTTCGCCTGGGCCACGGCTCTGCGATCCCATCCTTACACGCAAGGCTGGCAACTCCAGGCGAAGACCGATCTGACGAAGCTGCCGGACTACGAACGTGGCTACTATCGTGGTCGTGGCGAAAGCGTCGGCGCGCCGGTCGACGCCGAAGGGAATCCGATCTATTACACTGTTCCCAAATCGTGGAACGATGCGACGAGTGATGGCGAACGCTGGCGTTGGGCTTTGCAGGCCGCCGTTACCGCAGATCCGTCGGTGAAATCGATGGCGCAGAGCCAATATGCTCAATTCTTGAACGAGCAGTTCGGCGTGCAGTCGATGGCGCAGTACGGCTACGCCTTTCGCGGTTTCGATCCCGACGAAGACAAAGCAGACCGCCCGCAGACGTTTGCGTTGCACACGCTGACCGACGAAGAGACGATCGCGCGGTTAGCCACGGGCGTGCGTCGTTTCAAGCTGCCGGACGAACATAACCCGATCAAGATCTACAAGACGCTGACCGACGGCAAGGACGGTTATGCCGACCAAGCGTTCGATCAGCTTGGGACGATCTACGAAAACCGCCGACAATACGATCGCGCCGCGGACATTTGGCGCGAAGCAATCGCCCGGTTTCCGCTCGACGGTCGGCTCGCTCTTCGCAAGCAACGACTCGACCAGATTACTGACAATTGGGGCCGCTTCGACAACGGCCAAGTCCAGCCCGCCGGTCGCGGCGCGACGCTCGACTTCCGCTTCCGCAACGCCAAGGAAGTGGAGTTCACCGCTCATGAGTTGAAAATCGATAACCTCCTGGCCGACATCAAAGCGTATCTCAAGGGAAACCCGCAGCAAATCAATTGGCAAAAGCTCGACCTCAACCAAATCGGCTACCGCATCGTTACCGACAACGAGAAGCAATATGTCGGGGCCGAGGTCGCGAAGTGGAAGCTGGCCCTGGATCCGCGCCCGAAGCATTTTGATCGCCGCATCACGGTGACGACGCCCCTCTCGAAGGCCGGGGCTTACTTCGTGGTCGCCAAACTGCCCGACGGCAACACGAGCCGCATCATCGTCTGGCTCGCCGACACGGTGATCGCCAAGAAACCGCTCAACGGCAAGCAGTGGCTCTATGTGGCTGACGCCGTAACAGGCAAGCCGATTCCCAAAGCGAACGTCGAATTGTTCGGCTATC
>CAMCTH010000410.1 GCA_945877965.1 Planctomicrobium piriforme
GAAAACAGCACGGGCTCGAACGTCATCGTCGTGCCGTAAGTTTTCGCGCCGAGCTCTTGCCAAATCTGGCGGAGGTTCGCCTCGACGGCCGGCTGACCGATCAAGCTCAGATTGCGGAACTGGCTGTCGTAGCACATCGAGCCCGAGTAATCGAGCACCAGCACGATGTCGCGTGGTAGATAGGTCGCGACGGCCTGGGCGTTCATGTCGAACGTCGATTTGCCGAGCACGCTGCCGAAGAACATTCCTTGGTTCGTCAGGTTGCTGGTGACGCGCACGGCATTCGGTTGCTGCTCGCCAATGGTGAACTTGCGCGCGTTCGGGTCCCACTGTCCGACCTCGACCACGGCCGTGTCGGGAGTGAGCGTCGCGCCGCCTGCTCGATTCTTGCCGTAGAAGGCTTTGGCCTCATCCACGGCGGCGGTCGAGCCGTTCACTAGAGCGCCTGCACCGGCGTAGGCCGCCGCATCGGCGGCCATTTGGAGTTCGGTCCGCGTGTTGGCGATGATCCCCAGATCGACGGCGAACGCGATCATGCCCAAGAAGAAGACCAGCAGCAACGCCGTCAGGACGATGACGAGACCGCTCCGTCGACGGTGACTGGTGAGGCGCTCACTCCCGGTGCGATTACGACTTTCGAATACCATAGCGACGATCACTCCGCGAACTTCCAACGCAAAATTTCTGCAACGCAACTCTACGTCACAAGAACGTGCGCAGTCGGCGGAATGAGTCAACGCGCAAGGCAAGGGCCGCGATCGCCGTCGAGCTAGAAGCAAGACGACCATCGCGGCCCGCGTGCGGCTTCGAGTTGTTTCCCCTCACCCTAACCCTCTCCCCGGCGGGGAGAGGGGATCAGATTACTACTGCACAAGTTTCAAAGGACGATCGGCGGCGACTTGAGCGAAGACCGCTTCGAGTTGCGCCTTGACCTGGGCGACCGACTGACCGCCGGGAATCTGGAAGTAAGCGCCGCCGGTGATGTCGGCGACTTGCTGCATCAGGGCCGTGTCGGCATCGGCGCCGACGGTAATCGTGACGACCGGAATCTTGGCCGCAGCGGCAAGATTCGCTTCGGTAATCACCGCAGCTTTATCGGCCGTCGTGTTACCGCTCGGCAAAGTCGCTTCGCCGTCGGTCATGAGGATCATCATCTTCTTAGCACCGACGCGGGCATTGTTTTGCAACTCCAGACGTCCCTTCGTCATGCCGGCGGAAATATTCGTTCCACCGACATAGTGCCCGGCTTGGCGTGCCCGGACCTTTGTAGAAACGTTGGTGTAAACCTTGGTCATCGCTTGTTCAAGGATCGCGGTGCTGTCGGAAGCCGAGTACATCGAGAAGCCGACGCGATCGTCGGTGCTGTGTGCCGTCAGGTAAGAAAGGAACACGTCGACTGCGTCTTTCAAGGCCGTAAGCGGTTGCTGGCTAGTGGCATGGAGGCCCGGCGTCTGCGTCGCACGCGATTGCCAAGTTTGAATGTACTGGAGAAAGGTCATCATCCCATACTTGTTTCGATAGCCTGCGGCATTGACCGCACTGTCTGTCTGCACAAAGTCGACGAACTCGGACCATGATCCATCCGGATACGGATAGGCGACATTGTTCAGCTTAAAGTAGTTAATGATATTACTGTTATTCGTCGAAGCCGTTCCGCGGACCTTAGGCGTCCAGGTCAAAGTCCCATAGGTCGGCGAGCCCATATCCTGCCAGATTTTTTGCATGTTTGCTTCGACCGTCGCCTGGCTGAGCAAGCCGATGTTGTCGAAACTGCTGTCGAAGCACATCGACCGCGAATAGTCGAGCACCATGACGATGTCGCGGGGCAAGTACGTCGCGACCGCCTTGGCGTTCATGTCGTACTTCGATTTACCCAGCACGCCGCCGAAGAACATGTTCTGGTTCAAGAGGGCGCTGGTCACGCGAACGGCATTGGGCTGGTTGTTGCTCAGCGAAAAGACCTTGGTGTTCGGATCCCACACGCCGACCTCGATCGTGGCGGTGTTGGCGTTGAGCAAAGCGCCGCCGGCTTTGTTCTTGGTGTAGAAGCTCTGCGCTTCGGCGATCGCCGCCGCGGAGCCGTTGATCAGCGCGCCGGCGCCGGCGTAGGCCGAGGCGTCGGCCGCCATCTGCAATTCGGTGCGGGTGTTGGCGATCATGCCCAAGTCGACGGCGAAGGCGATCATCCCCAATAGAAAGACGAGCAACAACGCCGTCAGGACGATAATCACGCCGCCGCGGTCACGCGACGGAGTGCGACGAACTCGTCGCGTATCAGAGGTGCTGTGCAACATGGTAAATCTCGCTGTCACAAGCTGAGGTATTCGGTGCCTGCGACCGGTTGAGGACAGGTGTGAAACCACACACCGAATTCGGTCGTCATCTGAAACCTAGTTCAAAAACGGGGGTGAGGACGGAAAATGCGAGCTAAGATCGTGATGAGGCGGATTTTGCGAGGAAACGAGCCCGTTTCCCCTTCGCCGGGGCCGGAATGAAACGGAAATTCCATGTGTAACGACGCTTTGCGGCTGCGACGTGCGACGACCTACTTACTCGCGGGGTTCGCCTGCTGGGCGACCGCGACGATGGGCTCGGCCGACGATGCCAAACCGGCCGACGCCAAGATCGATCCGCAAGTGCAGGCGTTGATGGACAAGCATCTGCGGCTCGACCCGACTTACTCGCCCGGCGATCTGCTGACGCGCTACAACGTCGAACCGATTTACAACGAGATCGTCGCGCGAGGCATGAAACCGAGCGGCGATCCGGAGTCGGCTTATACCCCGATCCTGCGCGACGATCACCCGTTGGCTCAGCAACTCCGTTCACCGGAAGGCCGCGCGCTGATGAAGAAGATCGGCAATAAGCCGCTGGCGTACGATCGACTGGAGCGACTCTCGTGGCTGCCGGGAGGCCAGGAATGGGCGAAGCAGTTGATTGCCTCGCCCGACGGAGCCGAGATGTTCGATCGCCTGTTTTCCGACGACGGCATTGCGGCGATGGAGAAGAAGTTCGCCGACCATCCGAGCGGCCGCAACTTTGGCTTGCCGACGGGACGGATTTATACCGAGGCCGCGCTCGGTGCGCAGCTCACCGCCGCGCTGCGGAAGCAATTGCTCAACGATGAGAAATCGGCCGAGCCGGCCAAGCGCGGTGCCAAGCGGACCTCTTCGACCAAAGCGTCGTCCGCAGGCACGGCGAAGCGAACTCCGGCCGGCGCATAAAAAAACGGGCCCGGTCGAAGTGAATCGACGCGGGCCCGAAATTCGGATCGTAACTTAACGCCCCGGCGGCGCTGCGGCAGACACGAGGTCCGGCGCGGCTCCGGGATTGAACGTTACGCCGCTGTGGTTTTGGTTTCGCCGCCGTCGTTCGCCGCGAACAACGGCGTCCGACCGTAGACGACGTCCGGGGTGACGACGTAGCGTCGGCCCTGGCCCTGCTCCGGCAGCTCGAACATGATGTCGAGCATCAGCTCTTCGATGATCGACCGCAGACCGCGAGCGCCCGTCTGACGTTCGTAGGCCTTGGCCGCGACGGCTCGGACCGCGTCTTCGGTGAACTCGAGCTCGGCCCCTTCCATCTCGAACAGCTTTTGATACTGCCGGACGATGGCGTTGCGGGGTTCGCTGAGGACCTTCATCAGGGAGTCGACATCGAGAGGCCGCAGCGGCGCGAGCACCGGCAACCGACCGATCAACTCGGGGATCAGACCGAACTCGACCAAGTCGTCGCTCGTCACTTGCGAAAGCAAGCGGCCCGTCTCTTGATCTTCGCTGCTCCGATCGCGACCGTCTTGGCTGAAGCCGATCGTCTTCTTGCCGAGCCGTTTGCCGATGATTTTGTCCAACCCGGTGAACGTACCGCCGCAGATGAACAGGATGTTCGACGTGTCCATCTGGATGTACTGCTGTTCCGGGTGCTTCCGTCCCCCTTGCGGCGGGACGTTGGCGACGGTCCCTTCGAGCATCTTGAGCAAGGCTTGTTGCACGCCTTCGCCCGAGACGTCGCGAGTGATGCTGACGTTATTGCTAGTCTTGCCGATCTTGTCGATTTCGTCGATGTACAAGATGCCGCGTTGAGCCTGCTCCAGGTCGAAGTCGGCGGCGTGCAGCAGCTTGAGTAGCAGGTTTTCGACGTCTTCGCCGACGTAGCCGGCTTCGGTCAGCGTCGTGGCGTCGCCGATGGCGAACGGCACGTTCAGCATGCGGGCCAGCGTGCGGGCCAGCAACGTTTTGCCGCTGCCGGTCGGGCCGACGAGCAGGATGTTCGACTTGTCGATATCAACGTCGCTGCCCCCTTCGTTCCCCAAGTGCAAGCGTTTGTAATGCGTATGCACGGCGACCGAGAGGACCTTCTTCGCCTGATCTTGCCCGACGACGTACTCTTCGAGCTTGGTCATGATTTCGCGCGGCGGCGCGATGCGGTTGAACAGCGGCTTACCGGTGCCGCGGCGTTTGCGTTCTTGGTCGAGGATCGACTGGCAGAGTTCGATGCACTCGCCGCAGATGTAGACGTCGCCCGGCCCTTCGACGAGGGGGCCGACGTCGCGATAGCTTTTTCGACAGAACGAGCAGAATGCGTTCTTCTTGGTGGGTCCGGCGCTCCGTCGACCACCCGTTACGTCTCGACCTGAGGGCATGCCAATTCCTTTTCTCAAGTCCGTCGCTCGGCCTTCCGCAGGCCAAGTTCGCCGGATGCTCTTTCACCGTTGTCGCTCGTGGACCGAAACGATCGGTCCGGGCATCCCTGTCCGTCGTGTTCCACGCGAGCCACGCTCTACTACGCGGCCCGCCGTCCGGAGTTTGCGCATCCTGCGAAATACTCCGATCGTAGGCCCGTGTAGCTTGTCGAAGTCGTCGTCGCCGTCACGTTAACCTGAGTCCGGCAATCGGGTTATTCGGTCTGTTCCGATTTCCGCATCTCATCTCGCAACCGCACCGCTAGCTT
>CAMCTH010000411.1 GCA_945877965.1 Planctomicrobium piriforme
GGCGGCCTGATTCATGCCTGCTTCTTTTTCCTGGTGACGTTGCTACTCGGCTGGACGGCCGGCCTGACGATGCCGTGGCACTCGGCGACGGACGATGAGATGATCAGAAGTTCTCCTGATACGAAGGTGGAAGTACACTACCAGTGAGTCGTTCGCCGCTGCTTGAGATTCCGGAGTTGGCGACGCTGCACGCCCCGTCGAGCGTCGTCCGTATTCCGCCCGAGGTCGACGTCCCGCTGACGCCGCGCGTGCGGGCCATCATCGACTCGGCCGAGTTTCGCCGGCTGGCGCAAATCAGTCAACTCGGCCTCGTTTCGCTGGTGTATCCGGCGGCGAATCACACCCGCTTCGAGCATTCGCTCGGCGTCTATCGCAACGCCCTGCTCTATTTGCATCGCTTGGCGCACGATGAACGATTCTCGGCGATCGTCCGGCCCGAAGAGGGCGAGTTGTTTTTGCTGGCGGCGCTGTTGCACGACCTCGGGCATTGGCCGTTCTGTCATCCGATCGAAGATCTGAGCCTGCCGCAAGTGCCGCAGCACGAAATGTTCGCCAACAGCTTTCTGCTCGAAGGGGAAACGGCCGACACGTTGCGCAACGAGTGGAGCGTGAACCCGCGCGACGTCGTCGCCCTGCTTTCGGAAAAGCCGCGGACACCGACGACCCGCGTCCTGTCGAGTTTGCTCTCGGGTCCGATCGACATCGACAAGATCGACTATTTGTTTCGCGACAGTCTGCATGCCGGCGTTCCGTACGGTCGCAACTTCGATCAGGGTCGGCTCATCGGCAGCTTGTGCTTGAACGAAGCCGGCGACGGACTGGCGATCACTGAGAAGGGGAAGACGGCGGCCGAGATGCTCGTCTTCGCGCGCTACGTGATGTTCAGCGAAGTCTATTGGCATCACTCGGTCCGCTCCGCGACGGCGATGTTGCAACGTTCGTTCTACTTGCTGCAACCGCTGCTTGATCTCGACACGCTGTTTCGCTTGAACGAGCCGGCTTGGATCGCCGAGATGTTGCGGATCGCCGAAGGACATCCGGCCCGCGAGTTGCTCGACGGCTTGTTCGGCCACAATCGCCGACTCTACAAGCGTGTGGCGCAGTACGGATTCCATGAGCGCCGCGAGACGTACCAGCAACTCGCGCGGCGGCCGTACACTTGGCTCGTCGCGCTGGCCGAGCGGTTTGCGACGCTCGTCGGTCCGGTGCTCGGTCGCTTGGTCGCACCGCACGAGGTGCTGTTCGACGCTCCGCCGCCGGAGTGCGAGATTCAATTCCACGTCGACGTTTACTTCCCCAAAGAGCGGCTCTATCGACCGCTCAGCGCCGTCTCACCCGTCTGTCGGGCCTTGGCCGAGGAACAATTCGACGATCACGTCAAAAGGGTCCGCCTGTTCGCGCACCCGCGCATCGCCGACGATCTCCGCAACCTTGCGAACCTGCCGGACCTGATCGACGAAGCAATCCGGCGTATGGAGTAAGGCGGAAGAGAGGGAGAGGGGGAGACGGCGAGAGAGGGAGTTTTTCTACCGTTCTTCTTTAGTCTCCGTGGTCCTACCCGATTTTCCGTGCAACGAACTCCGCGGCGTCGCGCAAATCGTTCGCGACGAAGTCGGCAATGCACTCGTCGTCGCTTTCCGTTTCGACGCCGACTCCCGTGCGGACCAAGATACTCGTCGCGCCGATGGCTCGGGCTAAATTCAAATCGGTGCAACGATCACCGACGACGAAGGCCGCTTTCAAATCGAAGCCGAATGCGGCGGCCGCTTGCTCCGCCATGCCGGGCTGGGGCTTGCGACATCGACAGGCGTCGTCGGAGGAGTGAGGGCAATAGTAGAGCGCGTCGAGTTGAATTCCTTCGGCCGCCAACAGCACCCGCATTCGCTCGTGAATCCGCGCGAGCGTCGGCTCGTCGAAATAACCGCGGGCCACGCCCGACTGATTCGTCACCACGATTAGCTTGCAGCCGAGTTCCGCCAGACGTCGCAAGCCGTCGACCGCCCCGGGCAACAATTCCACGTCGTCGGGATTCGCCAAATAATGCTTGTCGAAAATGATCGTGCCGTCGCGATCGAGTAGGACGTAGGTCGTATTCATGGACGTCATGCTTACTAGATTGCGCGGCGATCGGCTATCCCGCCCTGGCTTAGTCGGAACGAATTTGCCACAATCGCCGCATCATGAACAAAAACCTAACACCGCGAATTCTACTGCTCGGCGTCCAGGGGCAGGTCGGCTGGGAACTCCGCCGGAGTCTCGCTCCGCTCGGCGAACTCATCTGCACGGCCCGCCGCGCCGAGGGCGAAGATAAGGCTCTCGATCTTGCCGACGGCGACGCGATCCGTACGCTCGTACGCGAAGTGCAGCCGAATCTGATCGTCAACGCGACCGCCTATGTGTTGGTCGACCAAGCCGAAAAGGAGCCGGAGTTGGCGCTGGCGGTGAACGGCACGGCTCCCGGCATTTTGCAAGAAGAAGCGAATCGCCTCGGCGCGGCCGTCGTGCATTACAGCACCGATTACGTCTTCGACGGTTCAGGCTCCACGCCATGGGTCGAGACCGACCCGACCGGGCCGCTCGGCGTTTACGGCCGGACGAAGTTGGCGGGCGAGCAAGCGATGGCGGCGGCCGGCGGTTCACACGTCGTACTTCGTACGTCGTGGGTCTACGGCGTGCATGGCGTCAACTTCGTGAAGAAGATTTTGAAATTCGCGGCCGAACGCGAAAAGCTGCGGATCGTCGACGATCAAGTCGGGGCACCGACGTCAGCCAAATACCTTGCTAACCTAACGGCGTCGATGTTGGCCGACGCCGGCGGTGATTTCGCGGGCCTACTCCGCGAACGGGGCAGCGTGTTTCACGCTTGCTGCGGCGGGCATGTCAGCTGGTGTGGCTTCACGCAGCAGATCGTCGCCACAGCCCGACAACTCGGTATGACGCTCAAAGTCGCCGAGATCGAACCGATTCCGTCGACCGAGTTTCCGACGCCGGCCCAGCGCCCCTTGAATTCGCGGTTGAATTGCTCTCGCCTCGGGCGAGAATACCGACACACGGCGCCGTCGTGGCAAGCGGCCTTAGACGAAACCTTGCCGCCATTGTTGAAGACGGAATTCGGAATCTGATTTTCGTTCACCACCGTTCGGCTACGATCGACTCCTCTGAAATCCTTAGCCCGTCGCGAGCCCTTGCATGCGTTTAGCCGGAACGGTTGCCGATCAACACGATGCCGCAACGTTGGTCGACTATCTTTTGACGGTCGACATCGCCGCCAAGGCCGAGCAGGCGGGCGAAAAGTGGCAACTCTGGATTCTCGACGAGGATCAGGTGCAGGCCGCCAAGCAGGTGCTGGCCGAGTTTGCCGCGAATCCCCACGACGCGAAGTATCAGTCTGCCGCGCAAGCGGCCGAGAAGATTCGTAGGGCGGAACGAGAAAAAGTTCGGGCCGCCAAGCGAAACATGATCAACCTCTCCGGCGCGGCTGCGAACAGTCGCGGCCGTCGCCCGGTGACGATGATGCTGCTAGCCGCCTGCGCCGTCGTCTTCGCTCTGACCGACTTCGGCAATTTCGACACCAAGCGCGGCGTGATGACCAAGCTCATGATGAGCGGCTTCGTTTCGACCGACGGTCGGCCGGTGTTGCCGGAGTTCGAAGCCGGTCAGTTCTGGCGAATCTTTACGCCGATGCTGCTCCACATGAGCATCATGCACTTCGTGTTCAACATGGTCTGGCTCGTCGAGTTCGGCACGCAGATCGAAAATCGTGCAGGCTCCATCGCCTTCGTGCTGATCATCTTGGCAACCGACCTTGCGACGAATTTTTCGCAGTTCCTCTGGGACGGACCGACGTTCGGCGGCATGTCGGGCGTGAACTACGGGCTCTTTGGTTTCATCTGGATGAAGTCGTATTACGAGCCCTGGAAAGGCTATTTGATTAGCCAGAATACGATCCTGTTGCAGGTCGCTTGGCTGTTCGCCTGCATGACGGGCTACCTGGGATCCGTCGCCAACGCCGGGCATGTCGGTGGACTCGCGGCCGGCGCGTTGATCGGTTACGCGCCGACGTTGTATCGCCGACTGACCCGCAAGACGTGAACTTAATGATCGCGCGAGGGATGATATGACGCCGTCTTCTCCCGATCCCTCATCGCACGATCCACCGTTGCTGCACGTTCCGCCGCGTTATTTCCCCGATCTCATCTTGCCGCCGTACACCTACGTCCCCGGCAAGGCGCCGCATCCGCTCAGCGACCCGGCCGGGCACTCCTACGGCGCGCACGCTCCGAAGCCGCCGCCGGTCGATGATGCCGACTGGTCGCAGCATGCCGCGTATCTCGCCGGCATCGATCTCTTCAACCTCGGCTACTATTGGGAAGCGCACGAGTCGTGGGAAGCGGCTTGGCATGCCGTCGGTCGCCGCGGGCCGATCGCCGACTTCTTGAAGGGGCTCATCAAGCTGGCCGCCGCGGGGGTGAAAGTCCGCGAAGGTCGACCGGCCGGCGTCGTGGCCCACGCGCTGCGAGCGGCGTTGCTGTTCTCGAATGCCGCGGCCGACGGCGCGACGGTCCGTCTCGGCCTGCCGTTGCCCGATCTGGTGCAAGCAGCCGAGACGATGGCCGAGTATCCGCCCCCGTCGTGCGACGATCCGCCGACCGTCGTGCGTCCGCTGCTGCCGGTCATTCTGCGACCGCAAACCGCCGCCTGACCGACGCCGCATCTTCTTCGTTGGATTCGGCTTACGTCGCGACGGGTTGACACTCTCGGCACGTCCCGCCATGTTGAACGGCTCACATTTCTCGAAGGAGCCGACGTGGGACGAATCTGGACCGCCGTGCGAGCGTTTTTTCGCATTCTGTTCGATCGCAAAGTCGCCGCCGAGGCCGCCCTGCTGCTGACCGGCCCAACCGCAGCCGCGACGACGACGCCCTCGCCAACTCCGAAGCCCGCC
>CAMCTH010000412.1 GCA_945877965.1 Planctomicrobium piriforme
GGAGTGTCGGTTATGTACGGACTTGTGAAGTCGGTGTTGTTGTCGGGCGTGGTGCTGGGCGGTTCGCTGCTGGCCGGCGGATCGCAAGCGCAAGCCCAAGGTTGGGGTGTGTCGATTTATAGCGGCGCACCCGGCGGCTACGGTGGGTACGGCGGTTATCCCAGCTACGGCGGCGGATACAACGCTTACTACGGCTCGTCGTACCGGGCCTACTACGGCGGCCCGAGCATGTACTATCGGAGCTACAACGCCTATCCGTCGTATTATCGCGGCGGCGGTCACCATCATCATCACCACCACTGCCGCTAGTCGGCAGTCGTCGGCACCGGTCGGGTGACGAAACGAAACGGCCGCGATCTGCAAAAGATCGCGGCCGATTTCGTTGGCGTGATTCGTTCGGTAATCGCTTAGGCGTGCGCATAAAAAAACAGTCCGGCGACCTCGCGGTCATTCCGGACTGTTTCCCCTCCCGGGCCTCGGCGCACCTGGCTCGCTGAATGTTGTGTGGGCTTCGTCGTTGCGGCGAAGCGAGCGAGGTGGTCGAGCGGGCACAAGAAGGTATCGGTCGTAACGGTGCGCGAACTTTGGCGATGCTTGCCGGTTGCGTCGACATTTTCTTACGCCCCGACTCGTCGACTGGTTCGCTCTAGTCGTCGTGCCGTCGCCTTGTTTGGAACGCTCTCCATGGCGTTCCGCGATTCGGCGATGGACGCCGCTGCGTCCCCCGGCGTACGCGACTTCGTCGCTATCGCCAGGGGCTAAAGAGTTGCGCGGCGCGCACGGCCGGCATCGCCGGCGACCGTAGGGTCCTCTCATTTTCGTCATTTTGGCGCCTGCGCGACAATTCGACTCAATCACCGTGACGATTGGGCCGATTTTAACGATGAGGTCGGCTTTTCGTTTGCCTGCATTCCCGATGCGTTCGCGTTGGGCGACGCACATTCGGTTCGTTCAGAGAAGGATCATCGTGAGCAAAATCAATCGCTTCGCTTCCGCCGTGATGCGTTCGTCGATGCTGTGGGGTGGCTTGGCCTCGCTCGGCTTCTTTGCCCTTATTCATACCGGCACGTTGCAAGGTGAGTTCTTCCACCGCTATTTCGCGGGTCACTGGATCAACTACACCGAAACGATCATGTTCTTCATCGCGCTGGCGCAACTCATCTTGCGCAGCAGCGACCTGGCCGAACAGCGGGTCGGCCTGAAGAAGAGCCCGTTTGATGAAACGGTGCCGGTCGGCGATGCCAAGGCTGAGACGACGCACCTGCTCGAGCAACTGCAAAACGCGCCGCACAGCGAACGTTCGCACTACCTGCCGCGCCGGCTTCGAGAAACGCTCGAAAGCATTCTCCGCAAAGAGACCGCCGACGAACTGCAAAGCGATCTCCGCTTCCATTCCGAGATCGATGCGATGCGAGCCCACGGCGGCTACGCGATGATCCGGCTCATCATTTGGGCGATCCCGATTCTCGGCTTCCTCGGCACCGTCATCGGCATCACGATGGCCATCGCGGCCCTCGATCCGAAGGCGCTCGAGAAGTCGATGGACACAGTCACCGCGGGCCTCGGCGTCGCGTTCGATACCACGGCTCTCGCTCTCGCGCTGTCGATGGTGTTGATGTTCGTGCAGTACTTTGTCGACAACCAAGAACAACGCTTGCTGGCGGCGGTCGACGATCGCGCTGCAGACCTGCTCACGCCGCGCTTTCCCTTGGCCGGTTCGACCGACGATCCACAAATGCAGGCCGTTCGCCGGATGGCCGAAGCGGTGATCGGCGCCGTTGAACGGACTGTCGGTAAGCAAGCCGAACTCTGGCGCGACGTCATGACGGCCGCCGACGATCGTTGGCGGCAAGTCGCCTCGATCGGCAGCGACCAACTGGAAGCTTCGTTCAGTTCGGCGATCGACCGCAGCATGGAAACGCATCGCCAGCATCTGCTGTCGGCCGAAGAAGCCTCGGCGGAGCGGACGCATCTCCGTTGGCTCGGCGTGCAGCAGGCTCTCGAATCGTGCGCCACCGGCACCCGCGGTCTGCAAGCCGACTTGGCTCGCCAAGCCGATGCGATGTTGCGACTCGTCGATGCCACGGGTCACATTCGCGTGCTCGAAGATTCGCTCAATCGCAATCTGACGTCGCTCGCCTCGGCGCAGCACCTGCAAGAGACGCTGCTCAATCTGTCGGCGACGGTCAATTTGTTGAACGCTCGGCTCGAACGGATTGCGCCGTCGTCGCCGTATCTCAATTCCGCCGCCGCCACCCTTGCGAGTAAAGCGGCATGAGCAGACGCCCCGTTCCGAACGCGGGGACGGCGGTCTCGCTCTTTCCGTTCCTGGCCGTCCTCCTGTGCACCATCGGCTCGCTGCTGTTGCTGCTCGTTGTTATTGCGCGGCAATCGCGCAGCGACGCCGAACAAGCGATCGCGCAAGCCAAAGCGAAGCCCGCGGTCGACATGGCCGAGGTCGAGCGTCAGCGTGAGGATCTCGACTGGCAAGTCGAGCAACTCAACGCCTCGCGCGACCGCACGGTCGAGGTCCTCGCGCAGCAACGTTCGCACTTGAGTCATCTCGAAGAACATTCGCAACGACTGCGCGCCGAGATCAAAGAGTGGGAGAACGCCGAGCGGCAACTCGCTGAACGGACGACGCTCGACGCCGCCGCGCAAGAACGGCTCAAAGCCGAGTTGGCGGAGCTACAAAAGCTGAAGGCCGAGGCCGAAGCGAAGCTGACCGACGTCAAAGGTCGCGTCAAGCGGACCGCCTTCGCCGTCGTTCCGTACGAAGGATCGAACGGCACGAAGCGGCGTCCGATCTACATCGAATGCCGCGGCGACTCGATCACGATCCAGCCCGAGGGAATCGTTTTCACCGAGGCCGATTTCGGCGGCTCGCTGGGCCCTTCTAATCCACTGGCAGCCTGCGTTCGCGCAACGGCCGAGCACTACGCGCGGATCGGTAGTTTAGAGCCGGGTGAGCAACCGTACCCGCTGTTGCTCGTGCGCCCCGATGGTGTCATGGCGTACTACGTAGCCCGTGCTGCAATGTCCAGCTGGGATAGCGAGTTTGGCTACGAGCTCGTCGACGCCGAGTGGGAACTCGACTACCCGCGTGTTGACCCGCAATTGCAAAAGCTATTGGCGGCGACGCAGATCGAAGCTCGACGTCGCCAGGAAATGATCGCTCGCGCGACGCCGAGCATCCGCCCGACCGATCGCGTCTCGTTCCGCGCCCCCGCCGATGGCGAAGGCTCGGATGATCTCGCCGGGGTCGGCGGCAGTGGAGTCAGCGACGGCGGCGCTTCCTCGCGACGCAACGGCGGCAATGGACTGGGGGGCAACGGACAAAGTGTCAACGGACAGGGCGTGGCCGCACCGTACGTTCCTGCGCGCGGCTACATCGCCGAGTCGGGCGTCGTCGGTGTGCCGGTCGGTTCGGGCGGCGTGTCGGGAAGCAACGGCCAAGGGGTCGGGCTCGGCGGCCTGCCGAGCGGAACGGGCGGCGGCATGGCCGGTCAACCGTATGGCCCCACCGGCGCTCCCGGCGGCAGTCCCGTCGGCGGCAACGGTCAGCCGGGGCAACACGGCGGAGGCCCACAAGGTCCGCAACTTTTCGCCCCCGGCGGCATGAACGGCGTCGCGGGTTCCGGCGGCGGCTATCCTTCGACCGCTTCGGGTACTCCCGACGGCAACGGCCAAGGAGGAACCAACGGCTCAGGCGGTTCGCCGGACGGCTCGGGCAACGGCAACGGTGGGGCAGGTACCGCAACGACCGGCGGCAACGCGAACGGCAGCACCGCACAAAATCAAAACGGCGGCGGACGCTACTCGCCCAACGGCGTCGCGACCGATCCGAACGCCCCTTACCAAAGCGGCTCGTCGAACTCGGATTCGCTCGTCGCCTCGGCCGATCCTTCACAGTCGGGTTTCGGACAAGCCGGAATGGCTGGCAGTTCCGGCGGTGGTTCGGGTCCGTCCGGCGGCGGCTCTGCATCGGGTGGTTCTGGCGGCGGCGGATCGAGCGGCGGTTCGTCCGGCGGCGGTGCGGGGGGCTCCGGCGGTTCCGGTGGATCGAGCGGCGGCCAATCCGGCGGCGGTGCCAGTGCCGGGCAGATGCAAGACGTCTCGATGGTCGACGACCGTCGCTCCAGCGGCGACGCCTCCGTCGAAAGCCTCGCCTCAAAGCGCGGTAAAGATTGGAGCTTGCCCGACGCCGCGCGAAAGGCGACGCCGGTGACGCGCCCCGTGCAGCTCCTTTGCTCGAACGAACACCTCACGGTCTTCTCGATCCGCAATCTGCCCGACAAGCAAATCAACTTCGGTCCGCGCACGGCCGACTCGGTCGATGAACTCGTCCGCACGGTTTGGGCGCAAGTCGACACCTGGGGGCTCGCAGGCCGCGGCATGTATTGGCGGCCGACGTTGTCGATCCACTATGCCCCCGACGGCGCGCAGCGGTTCGAAGAACTTCGTCGTTTGCTCAGCAACAGCGGACTCGAAGTCACCGGCAAGACGATTAGCGTGGCCGGGCCGGCGTCGAACGTGCAATTGCGCTAACGGTTTTCTGAGAACGGTAAATACAGCATGGGACGCAAACCGCCGCTCGCCGACTCGACCGAATCGTTCGGCAGCGATTCGTTTCTCGACATCGTGTCGAATATGGTCGGCATCATCGTCATCCTGTTGATGGTCGTCGGCCTGCGCGCGAAGAACGCCGTCGACGACCTGCCGCCGTCGGAGCCGACCGCCGCCGAGACCGCGGCCTTGCAGAACGTCGTGGCACGAAAAATCGAAGCGGGCCAACTCGAACAGGACGTCAAAGCCGTCTTCGCCAAAGCCGAAGAATTGACGCATCTTGCGGCCCAAAAACTCGACGAACGAACGATGCTCGCCGAGATTGTAGCCGCGAAACGTCTCGAATTCGAAGCGAAGAAATCGAAGCT
>CAMCTH010000413.1 GCA_945877965.1 Planctomicrobium piriforme
CCGATTCTCGATGCGATGTTGCAAGAAGAAGCTTTCTACACGCGAGTGCGTGAAGGCTTCAACGATATCTTTCTCACGCTCGGCTACGGCGACGGGGCCGAAAGCGCCCTGGCCTACGATCACTTCAGCAAGTCGCGGCTCTGGTATCAGAAGCACGATCTGACGCACATCAAAGACGAAGCCGAACGCAAGCGGGCGGGTTACAAACTCGCCGACGACTACCGCGCCGCGATCCTCGGCGAGTCGATTAAGCTCGTCGAGTACATTGTCCGCAACGATCGGCCGTTCACCGAGATCGTGACGGCTGACTACATGATGGTCAGCCCCTACTCGGCCCGCGGCTATGGCATCTTCGACGAGGTCAAAGAGAAGTTCCAAGACCCCGAGGATCCGTTCGAGTACGTCCCGGTGAAGTTGAAGGCGCTCGAGGGACGCAATCGCGAGCAGAACCAAGAGTCGGCCACCGGTTTCTATCCGCATGCCGGGATGCTCGGCCTGTTTCAGTACCTGCGTCGCTATCCGACGACCGAGACGAATCGGAATCGACTCCGAGCGCGGATGTACTACCAGCACTTTCTCGGCATCGATGCGATGGAACTCGCAGCCCGCGTCGCCGATGCGGCCGCCGTGACGGCGAAGTACGAGATTCCGACGATGCAGGCTTCGGAATGCGTCGTCTGTCATAGAACGATCGATCCGGTTGCCGGCTTGTTTCAGGACTTCTATAAGTTCGAAGGGGTGTACGGTCGGCGCAAAGAAGGTTGGTACAAGGATATGTTCGCCGCGGGTTTCGAAGGCGAAGACCTGCCCGCCTCCGAGCGTTGGCGAGCACTGCAATGGCTCGGCGAACGGACCGCCAAGGACCCACGCTTCGCCGTGGCGATGGTCGAGCACGTCTATTACATTCTCACGGGCCGCAAGGTCCTGCTGCCGCCGAAGGAGTTGGACGATCCGCTCTACGCGGCGAAACGTCGCGCGTACCTCGAACAACGTCGCGAAGTCGAGAGGATCGCCGCCCGCTTAACGCAGCACGGTTTCAATTTGAAGCAGGCCTTCAAGGATTGGATCGCTTCGGATTTCTATCGTGCCGACGGCCCCGCCGCGGCGACCGATCAACCGCAACGTCGGGCCGAACTCGACGACCTCGGCATCGTCCGCATGCTCGCTCCCGAGCAGATCGAACGCAAGGTGGCGGCGATCTTCGGCGAGCGTTGGGGCAAGTTGAACGATCAGATGGCGATGCTCTACGGCGGCATTGATTCGAAGGAAGTGACCGAGCGCGCCGCGGACCCGAGCGGCGCGATGGGGGCGATCCAACGAATCCTCGCCAACGACGTCGCCTGTCGGCAAACGCTTCGTGACTTTGCTCGCGAACCGGCCGAACGACGACTCTTCCCGCACATCGAGCCCGACGTCGTCCCCGGCAGTTCGCCCGAGAGCGATGCCGCGATTCGTCGCGCCGTCGCCTATCTGCATGAGCGGATCCTCGGTCGATACGATGCCGTCGATTCGCCGGAGGTCGGTCGCACCGCCGAACTCTTTGCGGCAATCGTCGCCGACGCCCGGCAGCAGAAAGGTTTCGAGAAGCTCGAAATCTATCATTGTCGAACGGGTGTCCCCGGTGCGCCGGCCGATCCGGAGTACACGATCCGCGCTTGGCGCGGCGTGGTGACCTATCTGCTCCGCCGTCCCGAATTCCTTTACGAGTAACGCGAAAAGAGCTAACCCATGCGACGCGATTTTCTCAAGCTCTGCGGTCTGGCGGGCCTCGGCCTCGCGGTTCCCTTTCGTTTTCACGAAGCCGTGCGGGCCGAAGTCAAGAAAGACGAGCCCCATGCGGGGCCGTTCTACGTCGTCTTCAACGCCTCCGGCGGCTGGGATACGACCTACTTGATGGACCCGAAGGGAATCAACGAGATCAATCGTCTGTACAAAGAGGAAGATATCCAAACGCGCGGCGCGCACAAGTTCGCCCCGACGGCCGAGCACAAAGTAGGGGGCCTGAGTAACGAAGAATTCTATGCCGAGTTCGGCGACGAGTTGCTCGTGCTCAACGGGCTCGACTACTCGGTGAACAATCACTCGCCCGGCGCGCGGTACATGGCGACCGGCAAGCTCGACAGCATGGCGTACCCGACGTTCGCCGCACTCGTCGCCGCTTGCCAGGGACCGACGTGCCCGCTGTCGTATCTGACGTTCGGTAACTACTCGGCGACTGGCAATCTCGTGGCGATGTCGCGCGTGCCGTATCTGCATTCGCTGAAGAAAATAGCGAACGCCGACGCGATCGAGGGGAACGAGAAGTCGTTGTATCACCAGCCGTTCGTCATCGATCGAATTGAGCAAGCGTTGCAAGATCGCAACCAATTGCGGGCCGCCGAGCCGCGCCTGCCGCGCGTGGAACGTGCCGAGAACATGCTCTACGCTGCGCAATCGAATTCGAAAGCGCTCGAGCGCGTCTCGCCGTACATTCCTGCGACCCTGCCGAAAGAGCGACTCTCGCAGCAGGTGGAGATCGCGTTGGCGTCGTTCAAGGCAGGCGTCTGCGTGTCGGCCAACCTGACGATCGGTCAATTCGATAGCCACGCCAACAATGATCCCGACCAGATGAAACTGATCCCGGAGTTCCTGGCGGGCATTGCCTATTTGATGCATCGGGCCGAGGAACTCAAGATTCGCGACCAACTCGTCGTCGTCGTGCAAAGCGAGATGGGCCGGACGCCGACGTACAACAAGGGGAACGGCAAAGACCACTGGTCGATCGGCTCGGTGATGTTCTTGGGCCGCGGCATTAAAGGAAACCGCGTCCTCGGCGCGACCGACGAGAAGCAGTTCCAAGTTCCGATCGACCCGCGGACGTTGGCTTGCGACAAAGAGCAGGGCGTCCGCGTGCGGCCCGAGCATATTCACACGGCCCTCCGCGAGTTCGCGGGGATCGCCGACCACGCCTACAGCAAGAAATTCCCGCTGGGCGTCGTCGACAAAGAAAAGCTGCACGGCCTCTGGGGTTAGGCGATCGTTCGATGTGAGTGAATGCGCGTCGTTTCGTCCGCGGGCATATTGAACCCGCGGGCGATTTCGCGATACTGAACGCGCCGGTTGGCTGTGTCACATCGCACACTCTTCCTCAATTCAGATAAGGAACCACATCATGGGTCGCTCCGGAGCCGTTACGTTTAAGGGAAATCCGCTCACGTTGGCCGGCGAGGCCGTGCAAGTCGGCAAGCCCGCCCCCGATTTCAAGCTTTGCTACTACGAAGGGGGCCTGAAGGACACGACCCCGGCCGACCTGAAGGGGAAGCCGACGATCATCAGCGTCGTACCGTCGCTCGACACGCCGGTCTGCCAGATTCAAACCAAGAAGTTCAACGAAGAACTCGGCACGCTGGGCGACAAGATTAACGCCGTCACGGTGAGCGTCGATTTGCCGTTCGCGATGAACCGCTTCTGCGGTGCCGAGAGCATCAAGAACCTGAAGTCGTTGAGCGATTACAAGGATCGCAACTTCGGCAAGAACTGGGGCATGCTCATCGAAGAATTGCAACTGCTGGCTCGCGGCACCTTCGTGCTCGATTCAAACGGCACGGTCGTCTACGCCGAGCAAGTGAAGGAAGTGGCCGACGAACCGAACTACGC
The DNA here is from genome assembly GCA_945877965.1 of Planctomicrobium piriforme. GTDB lineage: Bacteria > Planctomycetota > Planctomycetia > Pirellulales > PNKZ01 > CAMCTH01. Next base: position 3,637 of record CAMCTH010000413.1, read on the forward strand.
CGCCTCGCTGGCTGCGTTGAAGAAGTTGTTGTAGTTTTCCTTCTCCCCTTGAGGGAGAAGGTGGTTCGCAAGGCGACCGGATGAGGGGGCGAAGCGCAGACATGGTCGGTCGATGAGATCGAGTCGCGCTAGTCACTCACCGCTGCCCCCTCACCCCCGGCCCCTCTCCCGCAAGGGGAGAGGGGAGATGTTCATGCCCGCCGACCGCCGCAACGCGATCGTCACCGGCTCGGCCGGCGGGTTGGGGCGTGCACTGGCCGTTCGTTTGGCTCGCGAAGGTCGGCGAATTGCGCTCGTTGATATCGATGAGGCGCGGAATCGCGAGACGTTGGCGGCCGTCGTTGCCGCCGGGGGCGAGGGGCGTTGCGAGCGCGTCGACGTCGCCGATCCGGAGCAGTGGCAAGCGTTGCACGATCGTCTGCGGGCTGATTGGCCGACGCTCGACTTGCTCATCAACAACGCGGGGATCGCCGGCGCGGGTGACGTCGGTGAGTTTCCGCTCGCCTCATGGGAGCAAATGCTCGACGTCAATCTCCGCTCGACGATCCACGGTTGTCATACGTTTGCCGCTTGGCTGAAAGAGAACCCGCGCGGGGCGCACGTCGTCAACACGGCATCGTTCGCGGCCTTTGCCTGCTTCCCGGGAATGGCGGCCTACAACGTGACGAAGGCCGGCGTGTTGGCGCTCTCGGAGACGTTGCGGTGCGAGTGGGGGCCGCATCGCATCGGGGTGACGGTCGTTTGTCCCGGGTTCTTTCCGACCGGGCTGCTGCAGTCCGCGCTGATGCAGACGCAGCAGCAGCGTGACTTCGCGGAGCAGGCGATGCGCGAATCGTCGATCTCGGCCGACGACGTGGCGGCCGTCGCGCTCGAGGCGGTCGCTCGGAATCAGTTGTACGTCGTTTTACCGGCTCGGCCGCGGTTGTTTTGGCGACTCAAACGGTTCGTGCCGCGGTGGTTCTCGAAATATATTACGCGTCGCTATCAAGAGTTGCTCGACGCGGCGAAGTGAGGTCTCGGCATGCTCTCGCTCCAATCCAGCACGGCCCCGTGGTGGCTCACCGACGTCGAGCGGCACGTCGAAGAGTTGTTAATCGACCATGCGCATTGCGAAAAGAAAGCGGCGGGGACGGCCCTGAATCTGATCTTCGCTTACGTCGACAAGCAAGATTTGGTCCGCGAACTGACGCCGATCGTGCAAGAAGAGATGGCGCACTTCGCGCTGGTGCTCGACCTGCTCGAACGGCGCGACATGAGGTTCCGCCGACTGACGCCGAGCAGCT
>CAMCTH010000414.1 GCA_945877965.1 Planctomicrobium piriforme
CGGGATGTGCAGCGAGACGTAATCGCTTTCGCGAAGCAGTTCCGGCAGGTCGCGGAACTCGACGCCCGGCATGGGGTCCTTGCGCGAGCGACTGTAGGCGATCACTTTAAGGCCGAGGCCGAGTGCTTTCTTCGCCATGACGTGCCCGATGGCGCCGAAGCCGATGAGGCCGAGCGTTTGGCCCTCCATGCGGCGGAGCTTGGGGCCGGCTTGTAGATCGTAGCGGCCCGACTTGGTTTCCCAATGATAGAGGGCCACTTTCCGGGCCAGCGCGTAGAGCAGGGCGAGGGCGTGCTCGGCGACTTCAATCAGGCAGTAGTCGGGGACGTTCGTGACGACGATCTTGTGCGCCGTGCAGTAGTCGACGTCGATATTGTCGAGCCCGATACCGAGCCGCGAGACGATCTTGCAGTTCGGGGCGGCGGCGATGACCGAGGCGGGGACCTTGGCCCAGTTGGTGAGGATTGCATCGCAGGGGACGGCGAGCTTAGCGAGCGATTCGGCGTCGGTCTTGTCGGCGACGATGAGTTCGCAATCGCCGGCGGCCAGCACGCTGCGCTCGATGGAGACGTCGGGCCAGGCGTAATCGGTAATCAGGGCTTTGAACTTCGGCACGAGCGCGGCTCCGGCTGCGAGATGGTTTTGAACAGGACGGCGAGAGAGAGGGATAGTGTGGCCGGGTGGACGCCGATTTTCAAATGGTAGCGAGATAGTTGGGCAAACGGACCGCTTACTGACGTGCGCGGATCGGAAAGACACAGATTTGGTCGTGCGCAAAAAAGAACCGGCCGCGGGTGGGAGAACCCGCGGCCGGTCTTAGATCACGGTCATATGAATCGGTCGATTCTTGCGAACCAGCCGATCTTGAACGAACTCAAGTCTCGATTAAGAGAAGAGTTCCTTGATGTACTTGCCGCTGTTGGCAATCTTCATCGGGCGGTTGTTCTTGCTGGTGAACGTGGTTTCCAGCGAGACGCCGAGGCCCTTGAGGACCGAGGCCATCAAGTCTTCCGACTTGATCGGGTCGGTGGCGACGGCGGTACCGTCTTCGTTGGTGGCACCGACGGCTTGGCCGCCCTTCATGCCGCCGCCTGCGACGAACGTCGACCAGCTGCGAGCCCAGTGATCGCGACCGGCCCGAGCGTTGATGCGCGGGGTACGACCGAAGTCACCCATCCACACGATGGCGGTGTCTTCCAACATGCCGCGATCGTTGAGGTCTTGGATCAGACCCGCCATGGCCATATCCATGACCGGCAGGTTGCTGTTCTTCAACGTGTCGTGGGTGTTGGCGTGGAGATCCCAGCCGCCCATGCTGATTTCGACGAACGGCACACCGCGTTCGACCAAGCGACGAGCGACCAGGGCGCTGCGGCCGAAGGTCGTGTTACGACGCATCATGCCGGCGGCCGGAGCCGTTCCGCCCGGAACCGTAACGCCGTACAGTTCCTTGATGGAATCGGGTTCGTCGTCGATCTTGAACGCCTTCATTTGATCGCTCGTCATCAGCGAGACGGTGCGATCAATGACCTTCTTGTGCTCGGCCGGCGGTTCGCCGCGACCCGAAGCTGCGAAGTTGTTTTCCAGTTGGCCGAGCATTTGCAGACGTTGAGCCAAGCGAGCCGGCTCCATCTTCATGTCGAGGTTACGAACTTGACCGTTCGAATCGACGACGAAGGGGGCGTAGCTCATGCCCAAGAAGCCCGGGCCGTAGCTGTTCGTGCCGATGGCGACGAACGGCGGGATGTCGACTTCCGGGTTCTGCAGTTCGTGAGCAATGACGGCACCGTAGCTCGGGTGCTCGACGCTCGGGTTCGGCACATAGCCGGTGTGCATGTAGTACTTGCCGCGGTTGTGATCGGCTTCGCGGGTGCTCATCGAGCGGATGACCGCTGCGTGATGCATTTGCTTGGCCAACAACGGCATGTGCTCGCCGAGCTTGACGCCCGGAGCCGAGGTTTCGATTTCCTTGAACGGGCCGCCCGTGGCGGTGCCCGGCTTCGGATCCCAGAAGTCGATGGTCGGCGGGCCGCCTTCCATGAACATCAGGATGCACGCCTTGTGCTTCTTTTGAAGCTCTTTGGCGTTGGCACGCATGATGTTGGTGAAGGACGTGGCAACCGGGACCGTCATGGCACTGGCGGCAGCCATGTGCGACATGAAGTGACGTCGGGACAGTTCAAAAGGCGTAGACATCTAGCTTTCTCCCATTCGTGAAAAACCGACCATGATCTCTGTAAACCGTATTCTCAGACTTGTTCGATCGCAAACTTTGTTTCGATCTCAGACGCAGACGGGGTTCGGACGCGACGTTTAGTGATTGAAGATGAACTCGTTCGAGTTCAGCAGCGACCAGAACACGTCTTGCAGGACGTCCATGGCATTTGCGCCTTGGGCCGCCGCTGCGAGGGACATTTCTTGGCTGGAAGGCTTGCGGGCCAACGTCGCCAAGTAGAGGTATTCAATCTTTTCCTTCGGCGAAGTCTTGGTGTCGGCCAAGAGGAGCTTCATGAAGTTGCCTTCCAAAGCCGCCTTGGTCAGGCCGCCGTTCATCATCATCAGCACTTGCGGAATGGTGCCGTCGAAGGTCGTGGCTTCGGTTCCTTCGTCGTTGCCGAAGGTGACCGTGAACTGACGGAGCCAATCGCGCTTCTTGGCTTCTTGTTCTTCGTACGAACCTTCGGCGGCCTTCGTGGCGGCGACGAGCGATTCGTAGAGATCTTCCGCTTCCATCATGCGGACGTAGAAGTGGCTGAAGGCCGGCTTCTCGCCGAGCGACGGATCGTCTTTCTTGTTGGCCATCGTCGCCTTGCTCGACAAGGCATAGGCTTCGCTGAGCGTGATCCAACGGACCAGCTTCTTCAGGTCGTGACCGCGCGAGGCGAACTCTTTGCCCAAGCGGCTCAGCAGCTCGGGATGCGAGATCGGGTTGTGCGGGCCCATGTCGTCGACCGGCTTGGTGAAGCCGTAGCCGAGGAAGTGCGACCACATGCGATTGACGATCGCTTGGCCGAAGTTCTCGTGCTTGACGATCAGGTTGGCCAGCTCGGTGCGGCGATCAACTTCGGTGACGTAGCCGCTCGGGTTGATCTTCGTGCCGTCGATGAAGGTCGGATAGGCGACTTGCAGCACGCCGTTGCGGAGTTCGTAGTAGATTTCCGCTTCCTTCGGGTTGTTCCCTTCACCCTTGAAATCTTCGTTGTCGAGGGTCACGTATTCGACCATCTGACCGTTACGGTTCTGGATCATCTTCGTTTGACGGAAGAAGGCGTTGAGGCCCCAGAATTGGTCTTGCTTCCAATCGTTGAACGGATGGTTGTGGCATTGGGTGCATTGCACCTGCACGCCCAAGAAGTACTTGGCGGTCTTGGCGGTCGCTTCGGCCGCGTTTTCGGCGAGCTTGTTGACGAGGAAGTTCGCAGCGCCGTTGAACTCCGGCGACTCGGTCGAGGTGGTTCCGCGAGCACTGACGATCTCGTGAACGATCTTGTCCCACGGCTTGTTGCGGAGGAACGAACCGCGGAGGAACGCGTGCATCCCTTCGCGATTGACCAACTCACGGTTGGCGTTGGCGACCGGCGGACGACCGACGAGCAGGATCGACCAGATGTTCGTCCAGTTGCGGGCGTACTCGGTTAGGTACTGTTCCGAGGTGCGGCCGGCCGACAGGCCCTTTTGCTTGGTGTTGATCTCTTCGCCGAGCAGCATGTTCACCAAGTCGGCTCGCTTGGTCGGGCCGGTGGCGGCGAGGAAGCCGTTCAGTTCTTCGACCGTCGGAATGCGGCCGATGATGTCGAGGTACACGCGACGGCACCACTCGTTGTCGGTCGCCTTGACCGACGGTGTGATGCCCGCGTCTTTCCAACCTTTGCGAATTTGTTCGTCGATGAAGTAGATGATGTCGGCATCGGTGACGGCGCTAGCTGGCGTGCTGCGCTCGAGGCGTCCAGCACCGCCCGTGGCGGCCGAGCTCGACGGGGCGAGTTCCGCCGCCGTCGAAGATTTACCTGCGGGCAGCAGCGCGATACCTACCGCGCCGGCACACACAAACGAACAGCAAGTGAATTTAAACCAGTGGGCCATGAGCGACTGTGCCTTTCAGAGCGAGTCTTTCAGACTTTTCGGAGACGAGCTTCCCGTGACAGGGCGAACCAAGAACTGAGCGAACAAGACATGACGGACGGAAGAAGTCGATTCACGGATCTCGCGAACAAACCCCCTCAAGAGAACCAAACTTTCGGAATCTCTGCATCGTAAAATAACGGCTGCCGCAGTCAACAAAAACCTGGCGCGAAAACCTTATTGTGCAAGGATTTCGGCCCGTTACGTCCTCTGCAACCGACCCTCTCTCACCGCTGCATTTCGCTGCGTTTTGTTGCGTTATGATACACCTGTATCGTTTCGCAACATCCCGCTCAAACTCGGTGAGTTGGAAACCCGTGCCTGAAGCGGGTTTCCAGCTCACCGTCGAACCTCAGCATCTCGACCTTCGTCCCTGCCGACCGTTAGTTTTGTTAACCAATTGTCGTTGCAGGGGTTAAGTCGACTTTGCGAGGCCCTTCGAGTCGCCTCTTCTCCTGGCCGGCCCCAGCACAAACCACTGCGGCAAAGCCCCGACGCCGAGGCGTCGGTCGCAACCGCCCTCTGTTCCAAGGCGGGTGCGTTCCGATAAGGAAGCAATTCACGTGCCGAAGTGCCGGCAGCGATCTTTTCAGCCGCGGCCGTCAGGCACTCTCGCGGAACTGAATGTCGTGCAGGCGGCGATAGAACTCGCAACGCCCGATCAACTCGGCATGGGTGCCCAGGTCCAGCACCTTGCCGGCGTTCATCACCATCACGCGGTCCGCCAGCGACAACGTCGATAAGCGATGCGTGATGATAATCGTCGTTCGATTGCGGACGAACTGCTCGAG
>CAMCTH010000415.1 GCA_945877965.1 Planctomicrobium piriforme
TCCTGCGGCGGCGGCCGTCGGCGCGAGTCCGGCGAAGGGACGAATCCGCGTCAGCCAAGTGCCGAGCTCTCCCTTGCCTGTGATCTCGACAGGCAGGACGGCGTCGGCGTTCTGCAGGCCGGCAACCGGTTGGATCAAGCGAAGTGTGAGTTCGTCGCTGCCCGATTGCACGCCGACCGAGGCGGAGTCGAGCGAGTCGAGTCCGACGGTCGCAGCCCGACCGACGGCGTCGAGCCCGACGATCAGGCGTTGTTCGGTCCACGACGGATAGCCCGGCGCGGAGAGAACGAACTCGTTGATGTCGGCCTGGCCTTCGACATGAAACCGATTGCCGCTTTCGCGGAGCCAGGTTCCTTGCGCCGTGCCGCGGCCGCCGAGTTGCATGCCGCCGAGATCGACAAACTGCGCGAGCCGTTCGCCGAGTCGGGCGAGATCGTACTGGCCACGGAGTTCGAAGCCGTCGGCGGTTTGCGTCCCTTCGACGGTGAGAAAGTCGGAGAGGCATTTGAGTTGATCGACGATCGGGCCGCCGGCCGAGTCGCTCACGGAGGCGATCACCTGCAACGGTTCGGCCCACGAGATCGGTTGACCGTTGCGAACGGCGGTCAGGCCGGTGCCAGTGCGGAGTTCGAGTTGCCGACGTCGCGACCCGGGAGCGCCGACGGACGAGGCCGACAGCGCGACGGTGCCGCCGGTGATTTGCACATCGTCGCGGACGCGGAGTACATGCGGCAGCAACTGCGCGGTTCGGGCGAGATCGAGCGTCGCCGAAGCCTGGCCGTCGCACTTAAGCAATAGTTGCAGCAGATCGTTGAGCCCGGCGACGTTGGCGAGCTGCTGCACCCCTTCGAGCGACCCGCGGGCGTCGAGCTTCGCCAGTTCGCACGAAGCGGTGAGTTCATCGAGTTGCAAGCGGTCGCCGTCGATGACGGCGCGGGTTGAGGCATCGACGCGCGATTGACGGATTTCGTCGCCTGCGAGGAGCGAACCGCCGACGGCGAGATCGGCCACGGTCAGCCTGCCCGAGAGATCGCCGAGGGGCCGCGCGGCGGCGAGATCGAATCGTCCCCGGAGATCGCCTTGCGCGAGACCGCTGAGCGTGAGGCCGGGAACGGCACGACGGAGCGCGAGTTCAACGAGTTCGAGCGGCAGCGCCTCGGCGTTTGCGGCGGCATCGCCTTGCGGCAAGTATCGCGCAGGATCGGTCGAGCCGTTGCGCCACGATCCTTGAGCGGCGAAGCGTCGCGGTCCGGCCGACGTGACGACGCTCCCTTGCACATCGCCGCTGAGCGGTGCGGAGGCGTCGCTCGGCACGGCGACGACAGCGGTGAGGCGATCGACGGTCCATTTGCGGCGCGTGACGTCGTCGTACACGTTGAGCACGCCATCGACGATTTCGACCGCGACGTCGACGCCGGGTGAGGGACTCGCGGCGTCGGTCGAGGCGAGCAGTTTTTCGAGAATGAGTTCGAGGTTGGTCGAGCCGTCGGCAGCGACGACGAGATCGATCTCGGGACGATCGAGGCGAAACTTGCCGAGTCGTCGCGGTGCACTCGCGAGTTGCCACAACGTTCGATCGCCGCTCAGGCCGGCGGCGCGCAAAACGGAACGCCCGGCTGCGTCGCGCAGCTCGATGTTCGCCACCGACGGGGCCGAGAACCAACTGAGCGACGCCCCGCCGACGGAGAGCGAGCCGCGCAGGTCGGCGCTCCCCCACAAGACGACGCGATCGAGCAGCGCGGTCCGCGCGACGATCTGCGGCGCGCAGAGCGCGAGGACGCCGACGAACGCACAGAGCCAAAAGCAGCGGCGCAAGAAGCGGCCCGTTCGCGCGCCGGGCAACGGAGCGTCGGCCGGATCAGTCAGCGTGTCGGAGAGCGGTTCGTCGAGGTCCGAACGACGTCGGCGGCGGGCCATGGCGGCATCCCTTCCGGTCGGTGCGAGAAAGCGAAAATCGGGCGGGATTCTAGGCGCGAAGTCAGTTTCGTCCTAGAGCGCAAGCGGTTGCCGAAGAGGGGGAGAGCGGGAGAAAAGGAGAGTGGGAGTAAGAGAAGACGAGAGCCTGAGTCGTGCCGGCATTCACTCCCTCTCTCCCCATCTCCCATGCTCCCCCTCTGGCTTGCGGCACTCGCGGCGTTGCAGCCGCAGAGCTAGAATCGACGTAGCAACTACAGCCTCTCGGAGCCCCGCCGTGTCGAACTATCCCCGCATCTTCCGCGTGCGGCAGCACTTTACGACCCCGCAACTCACCGATGTCGCCGGCGAAGTGCAACGCGAACTCGCGAAGCTCCCGCTCGCCGCGCGAGTGAAACCGGGTCAGACCGTCGCCGTCACTGCCGGCAGTCGCGGCGTCGCGAACATCGCCGTCATTTTGAAAGCGGCGATCGCGCATCTGAAATCGCTTGGGCTCCAACCGTTCATTGTGCCTGCCATGGGAAGCCATGGCGGCGGGACGGTCGAGGGGCAACTCGAAATCATTCACGGCTACGGCATCACCGAAGAATTTTGCGGCTGCCCGATCCGCGCGAGCATGGAGACCGTCGTCGTTTGCCAGACGAAGGAAGGTTTTCCCGTTCACTTCGACAAGCACGCTTTCAGCGCCGACCATGTGCTGGTCGTCGGTCGGGTGAAGCCGCACACCGGCTTCGTCGGCGATATCGAAAGCGGGCTGATGAAGATGATGCTCATCGGCCTGGGCAAGCACGCCGGCGCGCTCGTCTACCATCGCGCGATTATGGACTACAGCTTCCCGCAGATCGTCCGGAGCGTCGCCGGCGAGGTGATGCAAAAGTGCCGCGTGTTGGCCGGCATCGGCGTCGTCGAAAACGAGCGCGAAGAAACGGCGAAGATCGCGGCCGTGCTGCCCGAGGAACTCGAAGCGCGTGAGAAGGAACTATTGGTGTTGGCCAAGAAATGGATCCCGCGACTGCCGTTCGAGCGGGCTCACATTCTGCTGATCGACCAGATCGGCAAGAACATCAGCGGCACGGGGATGGACACGAATGTCGTCGGACGGAAGTTCAACGATCACAAGGCGGTCGACGACGAGTGGCCGAAGGTGAAGAGCATCGTCATCCGCAGTCTGACGGAAGAGACACACGGCAACGCGACCGGCCTGGGCATGGCCGAGTTCTGCCGCACGCGGGTCGTCGAACAGACGGACGTCCGCAAGACGCGGATCAACTGCCTCACCGGCGGACACGTCCCCGCGGCAATGTTCCCACTCGATTACGAAAGTGACTGCGACATTCTCGACGTCGCCCTAACGCAGATCGGCCTCGCCGAACCACCGAACGCGAAGTTGATGTGGATCCATAACACGCTCGACGTCGTCGAACTCGAATGCAGCGAAGCGTACCTGCCGCAAGCGAAAGAACTGCCGAACGTCGAGATCCTCTGCGAACCACGGGCGTTGCCGTTTGATGCCGCGGGTAACCTGCCGGACAGCGTGAAGGGTTGGAAATGAACGAACCGGCAGAGACCGGTCGACGCCGCTTTGCGTCCGCCTGGATCGCCGGTCTTCTGCTGGTCTTCGGTTCATTAGCCATTTATTCGGCGACGATGTGGCATGGGTTCGTCCGATGGGACGACTATCTCCATCTCCACGAGAATCCGCATTTAGGACCGCTGGGCGAGGGCGATCAGCTGCGGTTGTGGACGGCGCCGTTTGCTCAACTCTACAACCCGTTGGTCTACACTTGGTGGGCCGCGTTGGCATCTCTCGGGCTAGCGACGAGCGGGGCTGAGCGCGGACTTGATCCCTTCGTGTTTCACGCCGGCAACGTCGTTCTGCAGATCATCAACGAGCTACTGTTGTGGCGATTGCTGACCCGATTGGTCGGTGATTCCTGGGCTGCCGCCTGGGGCGCGGCGTTATTCGCCGTGCATCCATTGGCGGTTGAAACCGTCGCCTGGGTCGCGGAAGCACGCGGACTGTTGGCGATGACGTTCTTGTTCGCGGCGTTAGATCGCTACGTCGCCTACTTGCAAGCCTCGCCTGCCTCAGGGTCGCGCCGCGTCGATTACACCTTCGCGTTCATCTTGTTCGCACTTTCGCTGACTGCGAAATCGTCGGCCGCGGCGGGGCCGTTGCTGGCCGCGCTGCTGGACTGGGGTTGGTTTCGCCGGCCGGCACGGGCGACGTTCCTCGCGTTGCTGCCGTGGACCTTGCTCGTTGCCGTCGTAGCGGTAGTCAGCCGCGGCGAGCAGTCGACGGATGCCATGCATTACGCCGTTTCGCTCGGGCAGCGTCCGTTCGTCGCGCTCGACGCACTCGCGTTCTACTTGGGAAAACTAATTTGGCCGATCCCGCTCGGCATCGACTACGGCCGCCGGCCGACCGACGTCATCGCGTCGGGCACGGCCTATGTGACGATGTGGGTGCCGATCGTCGTCGGCCTCGTACTCGCCTGCTTGCCGAATCGGCGGCGTTGGTTGGTGGGGGGCGGCTTGTTCGTCGCGGCCTTAGCGCCCGTGCTCGGGCTCATTCCGTTTCAATTTCAAGACTATTCGACCGTTGCCGATCGGTATGCCTACTTGGCATTACTCGGTCCGGCATGGTGTGCGGCATGGCTGGCCGACAATCGGATTCGTGCGCGAGCGGCCATGAATCGCGACGACGTCTCGGCGGAGCACAAATCATCGCGCGTACCGATTGCCGCGGTCATCGGCAGTGCGGTGTTGTTGCTGCTCGCCGTCCTTTCGTTTCGGCAACAACGAACCTGGCGTGACGATTTTACTTTGTTCACGCAAGCGGAAGCGGCGAATCCGAAGAGTGCCGCGGCGCTGGGTAACTTGGGACAGCTTTGGTTCGAGCGAGGGGACATCGAGCTGGCCGCATCGTACTGGGAGCAGTCGGCCGAGTATTACCCTGAGAAGCCGTCGTCGCTCAATAATCTCGCATTGC
>CAMCTH010000416.1 GCA_945877965.1 Planctomicrobium piriforme
CGAGTCGCAAACGCTGTCGCAAAACGACATCGAAGCGCTGATGGCCGCTCGTCAGGCCGCCGCGCCTGCTGCAGCCGTGCAACGACCGGCTCCGCAAGCGCCGCCGACCGCCGCCGTCGCTTCCGCCCAATACGAATCGCCGATCGCCTCCGACGATATCGAACTCCTGCTGAGTCACGCCGAACGAGCCTTGGCCTCGGCCCAACAGGCCGGCAGCGCCGAGTTGCCGGCCGGCATGAGTAACTTCAAGTTCGAAGACTTCGGCGGCGCCTCGCCCTCGACCGAGTCGGCGACGATCGAACTCATTCGCGACGTTGAGCTCGACCTCAAAATCGAACTCGGCCGCACGCACATGTATTTGGAAGACGTACTCAAACTCCGTAAGGGCTCGGTCGTGCCGCTCGACAAGCTGGCCGGCGACCCAGTGGATATCTATGTCAACGGTCGACTGATTGCCCGGGGCGAAGTGCTCGTGCTCAACGACAACTTCTGCGTCCGGGTGGCCGAACTCATTAGCAGCGACGCCGCCGCCGCGGCAAGCTAACCCGCGCCGGCGCTTGGGAAGGATCGACGTTATGCTCGGCCGACGGATCGGCATCGTGTGCGGACTCGGGCTCGTCGCCTGTGCGGCGTCGGTCTGCGCGCAGCTGCCAGCGAATCCGCCTATCGCAACGTACGACGGTGCGACCGTTCCCGCGACGTACAACAGCGTGCCGTCGGTAGCTGCCCCCGTCACAAGTGCTCCGTCAACGAACCCCGTCGTTCCGGCCGCTCCGCCGAGTCGCGAACCGATGCTGCTCGCGCCTCCCGAGTCGCGCCCGGTCACGAAGTTGCCCTCGCCGAAAACCGCCGCTGCGACCGATGCCGCCGCGAAGAAATCGAGCGGCCCTTCGGGCATCTTCACGTCGCTCGCCGCGCTGGCCGTCGTGTTGGCGTTGTTCTTCGCGTTGGCCGCGCTGCTGCGTCGCGGCCTGCCGAACCAAGCCCGCACCTTGCCGCCCGAAGCGGTCGAAATCCTCGGGCGGATGGTGCTTCCCGGTCGTCGCCAAGGGCATTTGATTCGCGTCGGCAACAAGATCTCGCTCGTCAGCTTTTCGAACAGCGGCGCCGAGCCGCTCATCGAGATCACCGATCCCCTCGAAGTCGATCGCCTAGCGGGGCTCTGTCGCCAGAACGATCCGCACAGCGCGACCGGTTCGTTTCGTTCGATCGTCGATCAGTTCTTTCGCGAGAAGCCGCCGACCGACGGCGACGCGCGGACCGCATCTCGCCGCAGCGCGAAAGGCGAGGTCGACGATGAATAAGTTGAATAAATATCGTCGCTGGATGCTCGCCTTCTGGCTCACCGTCGGCCCGCTGTTGGCGACCGCCACCGCTTCCGTTTACGGCCAAGAGTTGTCGAACAGTCCGGCCAAGCTCGTGCTGACGCCCGAGGTGCTCGGCGGTCCGCAGCAATGGACGAGCCCCGAGGGGATGACCTCGGCGCTGCAGGTGATGCTGCTGCTCACCGTGCTCAGCCTCGCGCCGGCCGTGCTGCTGATGACGACCTGCTTCGTTCGCGTCCTCGTCGTGCTCGGCCTCCTTCGTCAAGCCTTGGGCACGCAGCAGTTGCCGCCGAATCAAGTCCTCACGTCGCTTGCCCTCTTCGTCACGCTGGCGGTGATGACTCCGGTTTGGAAGCAAGCGTACGACGACGGCGTCGCGCCGTACGTCAATCGCCAGATCGGCCTGACCGAAGCGTGGGACCGCGGCTCGGCCCCGATCCGCACGTTCATGAGTCGGCAAATCGAGCGAACCGGCAACAGCGACGACATCTGGTTGTTCCTGCAATACTCGTCCCCCGAGACGCAGCCGCAAACGTATGAAGAAGTGCCGCTCACCGCGCTCCTGCCGGCCTTCATGTTGAGCGAGTTGAAGACGTCGTTCCTGATCGGCTTCCAAGTCTATTTGCCGTTTCTCGTGCTCGACATGGTGATCTCCAGCGTGCTGATCGCGATGGGCATGATGATGCTCCCGCCGGTACTGATCTCGCTGCCCTTCAAACTCTTGTTGTTCGTGCTCGTCGACGGTTGGCATCTGATCATCGGCATGCTGATGGATAGCTTTCAACCATTTGGGTGACGCAGCAGCAAGTGAACATTGAACCCTGAACCTCGAACTCTGAACCGCTCCTCCATGTCCCCGCAAGATGCCGTCGATCTCGGACGCCAGGCGATCATCATCACGCTGATCTTGTCGGCGCCGGTGCTCGTCGCGGGTTTGCTCGTCGGGCTCATCGTCGGCTTGCTGCAAGCGCTGACGCAAGTTCAGGAACAAACCGTCGCGTTCGTGCCGAAGCTCGTTGCCATGTTCTTGGTCCTCGCGATCTCGCTTCCCTGGCTGCTCATGCGAATGTCCGACTACATGGTCGCGCTGCTCGCCGACATTCCGACCAATCTTTGACGCCGAGAAGTCCCGCTCGCCGCGCCGCTGCGGCGGAGGAAACCAGTCATGACTTCTCTCTTCGATGCCGGCTCCGGTTATGTGCTGCTGCTCAGCCTCGTGCTCACGCGCATCTCGGGCATCGTGCTGATGTCGCCGATCTTCGGGACGAACGAAGTGCCGACGACGATCCGCGCCTTTTTGGTGATGACACTCACGCTGCTCATCGCCCCCACGCAGACCGGCCCGTTGCCGACGATGCCGACTTCGCTCGTCGACTTCTCGTTGATCATCACGTCCGAGTTGCTCATCGGCCTGCTGCTCGGCTTGGGGGTCACGGTCTTCTTCTCGGCGTTTCAACTCAGCGGTTCGATCATCTCGCAGTTGAGCGGCATGTCGCTCGGCGATGTGTTCAATCCGGGTCTCGACGAAAGCATTCCGCTCTTCTCGCACCTGCTGCACATGGTCACGACGGCGACGTATGTGCTCATCGGCGGGCATCGACTCCTCATGGGCGGCTTGCTCGAAACGTTCGCCGCAGTCCCGCCCGGTGCGGCGGCCGTGCCGACGGGGATCGAGTCGCTCATCGTCGATCTGCTGACCGAAAGTTTTTCGCTCGGCCTCCGCGCCGCCGCTCCCGCAACCGCGGCGTTGCTGCTGGCGACGATCGTCTTGGGCCTCATCAGCCGCAGCTTGCCGCAGTTGAACATCCTCGCCCTCGGCTTCGGCCTGAACGCGATGGTCACGTTCGCGATCCTCACGATCTCCGTCGGCGGTGCGTCGTTGTTGCTGCAAGAACATTTCGAGTCGACGTTCGATCAGATTATCCATGCCGTCATCCCCTCGGAGACGGCGACGCCGTAACGCATGGCGGATCAAGACGGTGACAAGACGCAGGACGCGACGCCGCATCGCCGCCAAGAGGCGCGCGAGCAAGGCGAAGTGGCGCGCAGCCAAGACCTCGCCTCGGCCGCCGTGCTGGTCGTCGGCCTCGCGTTGCTCTACTCCTGGTGCGGCGTCATCTCCGATTTCTTCAGCACGTTCACCGCCCGACAACTCGGCGGCTCGGCCTGGATCCAGACCGACGTCGACACGACCGTCGCGCAACTCCGGCAGCTCATGTTGCTCGTCGGCCGCACGCTCGGCCCTCTGTTCGGCCTCATCCTGCTGACGGCCGTCTGTGCCAACCTGTTTCAGTTCGGGCTGCTGTTTCTCCCCGAGAAGCTGATGCCCGAGTTCGGCCGGATCAATCCGCTGCCGGCCTTTGCCCGCATCTTTTCGATGGCCAACTTGGTGAAGCTCGGCTTCGGCCTGCTCAAGATCATCCTCGTCGGGTCGATCGCCTACTACGATCTCTCCGGGCAGGTCGATCAGATCATGTCGTCGACGGAACATGAAGTGCCTCGGCTCGCGCTCTTCCTGCTGACGACCCTGTTCTGGACGACGTTCAAGATCGCCTGCGCGTTGCTCATTCTCGCGCTGCTCGACTACGCCTTTCAATGGTGGAAGCACGAGCAGGATATGAAGATGACGACGCAAGAAGTGCGCGAAGAGATGAAGAACATGCAGGGGGACCCGCAGATCATCGCGCGCCGTCGCCAGGTGCAAAGACAACTCGTTGCCAACCGCTTGAAGGGGACCGTGCCGCAGGCCGACGTGATCGTGACGAACCCGACCGAGCTGGCGATCGCCCTGCAATACGACCCGGCGACGATGGCCGCCCCGATCGTGCTCGCGAAAGGGGCCGGCGTGCTGGCGGCCCGCATTCGCCAACTCGCGCTGGAGCACGGCATTCCGATCGTCGAAAAGAAACCGCTGGCCCAGGCGTTGTACAAAGAGGTCGAAGTCGGCCGCCCGATCCCGGGTGCGTTGTACTCCGCGGTCGCCGAGATCATGGCGTACGTCTATCAACTCAAAAGCAAGACGATGCCGCAACGGAACGCGGCCTAGCGACGGCTCGATGCTGCGATCCGACACCGACTCGCACCCCTTCCGTCGCCGCGCGTCATCACCGCTGCGCGGTTCCAGACTACTCAACCGCGCACCCCTATTGGGGAACCTTCGTAGTGCGCGGTTTCGAGGTCCCTCCCCGCGCAGTGTGCGCGAATACAATCGTCGTAAGTCAAAATCATCGCGCTCCGCCTCTCCCCGCCGGGGAGAGGCCGGTCGCGGCAGCGGACGGGTGAGAGGTAAGCAAGCGTTCATCCGTTAGGTCCTAGTAAAGTTGCATCGAGCGCAATCCTCACCGACCTTACGAAAACCAACCGCCCCATCAACGCCAACATTTAGCCGGCCCAAAACCGCCGCTTGCCAAACGAGCAAAAAGAAGTTTTCACCACGGAGTCACGGAGGACGCGGAGCAGACGACGAAGCAGACCGTAGAAGCAAACTAGGCTGCGCTCCACCTCTCCCACCGGGAGAGGTCCGTCGCGGCAGCGACGGGGTGAGGGAAGCCGGCCCCATGTCGGACGAACCACCGCTTA
>CAMCTH010000417.1 GCA_945877965.1 Planctomicrobium piriforme
GCTGTCGTACAACCATTACACGCTGCAGAACACGATGCTGGCCGACTTGGTGCCGTATCTGAAATCGAAAAACGTCGGCATCATGAACGCCGCGCCGTTCTCGGCCCGACTGCTGACCAACGCGAGCTTGCCGAAGTGGCACAAGGCAACGCCGGAAGTCCGCGACTGCGCCCGCCGCGCCGCCGAGCATTGCGCGAGCCGCGGCGTCGACATCGCCCAACTCGCGCTGCAGTATTCGATCGCAAATGAAGACCTGTCGACGTGCATCGTCGGCTCGGCCAATCCCGAAAACGTCCGCAACTGGGTCAAATGGTCGGAGCAGCCTCTCGACCAAGGTCTGCTCAACGAAGTGCTGACGATCCTGCAGCCGATTCACAATTGGTTCTATATCGAAGGCCGACCTGAGAATAACGATCCGAAGTAACACAGCTTATTTACCACGGAGGCACGGAGTTCACGGAGAGAGAATCAGAAGATGCGTCCGCAGATTTCACAGTATTCGCAGATTGAGAAATCCAGTTATTCCCATCTGCGAAATCTGCGTCATCTGCGGATGTATTCCTCTCTGTGTCCTCCGTGCCTCTGTGGTGAACCGTCTTTTTCTGAAAGCAACGCCGCATGAAAGCCCTTTCGCTCGCTGAGCCCAAGCACTGGCAACGTCTCGATATTCCCGAACCGCCTGCGCCGGGGCCGGAAGACGCCGTCGTCCGCGTCTCGCATGTCGGTATCTGCGGGACCGACTTGAGCGGCTATCTCGGCAAGATGCCGTTCTTCAGTTACCCGCGCATTCCCGGGCATGAACTCGGGGTCGAGGTCGTGGCCGTTGGGTCGGACGTCAAGAACGTTGAGCCGGGCGATCGTTGCGCGGTCGAGCCGTACATCAACTGTCGGCAGTGCTACGCTTGCAAGCGCGGGCACACCAACTGTTGCGAAAAGCACCAAACGCTGGGCGTCCATTGCGACGGCGGCCTGCGACCGTTGTTCACCGTGCCGGCCCGCAAGCTCCACATCTCGCGCCAGCTCCGCTTCGAGCAACTCGCGCTCGTCGAAACGTTGGCCATCGGTTGCCATGCCGTCGATCGTTCCGCGCTGAAGGCCGATGAATCGTGCCTGATCATCGGAGCCGGCCCGATCGGGCTCTCGGCCCTCGAGTTCGCGAAGCTGACCGGCGCGAAGGTGATTGTGATGGACATGAACGCTGGGCGGCTAGAATTCTGCCGCAACACGATGGGGGTGCAACACACGTTGCAGCCGAGCGAGACGCTCGACAAGGAGCTGCGCGATCTGACCGACGGACACTTGCCCGACGTCGTGATCGACGCAACCGGCAGCAGTGCGTCGATGAGCGCGGCGACGAACCTGATCACCCACGCGGGCCGACTGGTGTACGTCGGCATCACGACCGACGAAGTGAAGTTCCGCCACCCGCTGTTCCACCGTCCCGAAGGGACGTTGCTCTGTTCGCGGAACGCGCTGTCGGCCGACTTCGCGCGGATCATCAGTTTGATCGAAGCGGGCCGCATCGACACCGACCCGTGGATCACCCACCGGACGAGCTTCGACGATTTGATAGAGGTGTTTCCGTCGTTCACGAAGCCGGAGACGGGCGTGATCAAAGCGATCGTCGAAGTGGGGGCCTAGTGGCATCGCGCGGCGTTGCGGTTTAGGATGCTCGCACCCGCCGCGCTTTGCCCCGCCGAACCCACCCGCGAATCTTACTATGTCGATCTTCCGCTCGCGCGCTGCTGCGAGACTCGTCGGACTTGCGCTCGCTGCGCTGATGACGTTCGCCTGCGTCGTGCCGGGTTCGATCGCCGCCGAGCCCGCAACGAAGTCGATTTCCGCGCAGCGCGTTTTTTCGGCCGGGCATAGTTTTCATTTCTTCATGCCGCCGATTCTGACCGAGGTTTGCGCGCTGGCAAAAATCGAAGGACATAAGCAAGTCGGCGAACAAGCCCTCGGCGGCTCGCAGGTCCTGTCGCATTGGAATCTTGAGACGGCGAAGAACACGGTTCGGCCCGCGCTCGAAAAGGGAGAGATCGACGTCCTGACCGTCTCGCCGCTGTATCTCCCCGATGCCGGGATCGAGAAGTTCGGCGAGCTCGGTCTCGTGCACAACCCTGAGCTGCGGATCACGGTGCAAGAATTCTGGCTGCCGTTCGACGACGTCGCGGCTTGGAATCAACGCCCGAAGGTCGTCGATCACAACGCCCTGTCGATGCGGGAGCTGCGCCGCAATCACGAAGGTTATTTCAAGGAGATGGACGCACACGTCGTCGACTTGAATAAGAAGTTCGGCAAGACGGTGCTGTACGTCGTTCCCGTCGGGCAAGCGATGTTGGACTTGCGCGAGGCGGTCGCCAACGGTCGTTGCCCCGGCATCACGGATCAGAACCGTTTGTTCACCGATCCCGTCGGACATCCGGAGACGGCGGTGAAGTTGCTGACGACGTACTGCCACTTCGCGGTGATCTATCGTCGCAGCCCGATCAGCCTGCCGGTCCCCACGGTCTTGGCTAAGCGACCGGAAGCGGAGAAGTTGAACGCGCTGCTGCAAGAGATTGCCTGGAAGGCCGTGACGAGCCATCCGCTGAGCGGCGTGAAGCCCTAGTTACTATTTTCATTTGAGGATGATCGTGCTGATGATGCGCACTTACGTTTGGATCGCCGCGAGTTGGTTGATTGCGGTCCTCGCCATGACGGCCGACGCCGCGGAGCAACGGCTGGCCGACTATCGTCGCGTTGTGATCGGCGATGAAGCGGGGCCTGTTGCAAAGGCGGCGGCCGCAGAGATCGCGAACTACGCCGGTCGGATCGTTGGGCAGAAGCTCGACGTTGTGCCGTGGTCGAAGTTCGATGCTGCGAAGTCGGCAGGGCTGAGTTTCTTCGTCGGCCCCGACGTGGCCGAAAAGGTGCTCGGCGAGAAGCTCGCTCCTTGGAAACAAGAGGAGTGGCTGCTCCGGACGTTGTCGAAAGAACCGGGGCCGCAGGGAATCGTCGTTGCGGGCGACGACGCGGCCGTCGGCAGTCCGTGGTCGTCGCTGACGGCGGCGGGGACGATGCTCGCGGCGTATGTGTTGCTCGACGATCATCTCGGCTGCCGTTGGTTTTGGCCCGGTCCGTTCGGCGAACATGTGCCGACCAATGCGGCTGCAATCGTGCCGGAACTCAACGTGCGGGCCGAGCCAAAGTTCGCGATCCGCTCGGTCGGGCTGGGCTATTCGATCTATCAAACGGCCGAATTCAAAACGTCGTCGCGGCAGTGGTCTCGTCGATCGCGGCTCGCCTGGGTCCGCTCGGCCGTGTTTGGGCATAGTTGGTTCGATGCGTTCAACTTCCGCACGGACGAAACGTTCAAGGCGCATCCCGAGTGGTTTGCGCTGGTGAACGGCGAGCGGCGCGGGCCGCAGATGTGTACGACGAATCCCGAGGTGCTCGATCGGATGGTCGAGTTCGTGCTGAACGGCAAGAGCGACATCGTGCACATTTCGCCCAGCGACGGCGGCGGCTTCTGCGAATGCGAACGTTGCAAAGCACTCGATGTGCCGGGCATTCTCGCTTACGACGGCAAGACGGTGCAACTGAGCGATCGGATTTTTACCTACGCGAACGAAGTCGCCCGGCGCGTGCGGGAAAAGAATCCCAACAAGGGCTGCGGCATCTTTGCCTACACGTTCTACAACAAGCCGCCGGTGAAGATCGCGAAGCTCGAGCCGAACCTTTATTTGTCGTTCGTCTTTCAATCGGCGGCGCAAAGGTCGCCCGACCAACTGGCGCAATGGCGCGAAAGCGTGAGCGGTTGGCAAAAACTCGGCGCGAAGATGGTGATTCGTGAAGGGTGGGGGAATCACTACTACTTCGACATGCCGTTCTTGCATTACAAGCAGATCATCGCGAACACGGCCGAGGCGCATCGCCTCGGGTTCGTGGCGGCCTACGGCGAAGGGAGTAAAAACTTCGCAACGATGGCCCCTAATTATTGGGCCCTGACGCGGATGATGTGGAACCCCGAGCGCGATCCGGCGACGGTGATGCCCGAGTTCTACCGGGCGGCCTACGGCCCGGTCGCGAAGCCGATGGAGGCGTTTTTCGAAACGTACAATCGCTCGCTCGATGAGCATTGGGACGAACGCGATCGGAATCTCGACACGAGCGGCATCGCGTATGCCAACATGATCGGCTCGTGGCGAAGATTGTTTCCGGTCGCCGTCGTCGACGAGGCGGAGCGACATTTGCAGGAAGCGGAACGCTTGGCTCCGAAAGGGGAGTACGCCGACCGCGTCGCGTTCCATCGCTTCGGCCACGACTACACGCGGGTGATGCTCGACCTGCTGGAAGCGTACCGGCAGCTCGGCGAACTCGGCGTTAAAATCGACACGTTCTCGAGCGTCGTCAAAACGCGCCGCGACGACCCGGCCGCACGGAAGGCGACGTTGCAGCAGGCGTACGAGTTGGGGGAACGCCGCGAGCAGATGTTGCTGGAGCATCGCGATTGGGCCGGCCCGGACGAAGGTCTGTATGCCTACACGAACGACGCCGGTCTGCGCCGTTGGCATAGCACGGTGAAGCAAGAACTGGGGATCGACAAGCCGACGCTGCTGACGAAGAAGTTGTTGAACCCGACGCCGCCGAAGGAATAGCGAATCATAACATTCCGGCCAGGTCCGCAGCTTGCATCGTGGTTTGCCGCGTCTTAGCCTGGGCGAAATGTTGATTCGGAGTTGGTCGCGTTCGCTGCGCGGTTTGCGCTGAGAAAACGTTCGATTCCGCGCACAACGCAGGTACCCCAATAAGGGCCGCGCAGAAACGAGCTTCGATTCCGCGCAGCAAAGGGAGTTTTTATGTCGATTCGATCCGCACTTTTC
>CAMCTH010000418.1 GCA_945877965.1 Planctomicrobium piriforme
GCGTGATGTGCGAGAGGGCGAGTTTGACGTGGCTCCGTTCGCACGCCGCCACCATCTCGTCGGCCTCGGCGAGCGTCGCACAGAGCGGCTTCTCCATTGTCATGTGGATGCCGCGCGACGCACACTCGAGCACCATCTCGCAATGCTTGTCGACCCAGCGCTGGGCGATCGTGACGACGTCGGGCTTCACCTTGTCGAGCATCTCGCGATAGTCGAGAAAGGCGTGCTCGACGCCGAGCGACTTGGCCTTAGCGGCAAGCCCCGCCTTGTCATCGTCGGCCACGGCGACCAACTCGACGCCCGGCACGTTCTTCCAAACGATATCGAGCCCATGCCCGTAGTTGCCGCGCCCAGTACGCCCAATAACCGCCGCCCGATAAGTCTTCTTCACAAGTCCGCCTCCGCAAAAGGGGTGATGCAACGGCATCGTAAACGGCGGCGCGGCGCGATGCTACTTACCAGCGACGGATTCGCGAGGGGAGCGTCATGATGTTGCGGATGCGATAGGAGGTCTTTTCCTTGAGTCGATACCAACGTGACTGGCCCGCGTCGGTGGCTGCGCATGCCGCTAGGTCGACATGCGACGGCAAGGCCTCCTTGAGCAATGGGTACTTGTGCAAGTAGTCGGCTTGCACGGCTGCTCCCCAACCGCCGATTGCGGCATAGAGCAGGATTCGAATCACCGTCGTCGCGTAGGAAAAATCATTTCCGAGGTAGAGGGGGATATGGAGCATCCCGATCGTGCCGCCGCAAATAACCCCCGTCCAAACGTCATCACGCCCGCGAACTTTTCTCAGTATCCAACCGATGAGGCATCCCGTTAGCGACAGGAATGCTCCGCCGATCATTCCGAGGGCTGCGACGGAGACGAGAGCAAAAAGACCGACGATGATCTGGACGAAGGGGTTGAGCGGACTGAGTTCGCAGCCGACGGCCGCTTGCACGACGCTACTGAGACTGATGAAGACAGTGAGGGTGACCCATGCCCCGACCAACGGAGAATCATAGGTGGGTGCTGTAACGGCGTGCCACATCGCGATGGCGCCACCGACGTACGCTACAACGCCCGCGAGAATCTGGATTGCCGATAGTCTATCAAAGTGAGCGTCGCACAGGACCGCCATCAAGACCGTCGTGCCGGTCAGCGCGATGAAGATCACCGTGGAGTTCAGTCGATCTATGCTGTCGTCGTCGTTCAGAAGCATCACCGCCGCCCGTTGTCATCTCGTGCAACGACGTCGAATCTAGCATGATTATCGTACAAAAGCGAAAGAAGCGAGATGCTACTCAATGAATAATTCCGCGTCGCGACATGTTCGGCTTGCCGCCGTCTTCCAGGGCGAAACGAAGATCGTCGAGATGCCACTGTGAGTGCAGATAGGTACGGTACCGACCCGTGAGTGGTTGAATGGCGAGGCCGAGGGCGTGAGGATCACGAATCAATTCAGACGTGTCGACGTCGAATCGAAGCCGTACCAAATCACGAAGGTGTTCGACGTCTGGAATGTCGTGCCAACTTGTCGGCCAGCGACCGTCATGCGTGTCGACGTACTTCGTCACATCGTCGATCACTCTCGCCGTCTCGTACTCAGACGCAATCCCTCGCAGCATTGCTCGGGCTTGGATTATCCCGAGGATGCACAGTGCAGAGATACAGATGGTCCCGAAAATCAGAAACTTACGGCGACGTGTCATGCGACGCCTCTCCCCGTCGTGAACGTGATGCAACGGCATCGTAAACGGCTACGATTATCGATGCTATAAGCGCAAGAAAATAGCCGCGGGTGTACACCCGCAGCTATTGAGCACCGCTAATTTGGCGACCGCATTAGAACGCGGCGTCGCCCAGGTCGGCGAGCCAGCCGCGGATTTCGTTTTCGTATTCGCTCGAGAGGTCGCCCTTGATGAGTTGGCGTTGGAAGCCGGCGGCGCCGTCCTTCATGACGTCGGCCGCTTCGGCCGTCGGGTAACGGCGCATCGGGTCGGCGGCGATCAGCCCGCGGATCAGGTTCATCAGCAGTTCGTTACAAGTAACGTCGCGCGGGAGCCGTTCGTGCAACCGTTGCAGCAACGTCCGCTTCGCTTCGAGCATTTCGGCGTACGTCTTGATGCCGCTGAACGGCGCGCGGCCCGAGAGCATCTCAATCAGCACATAGCCCAGGCTGCACAGGTCGGAGCGTTCGGTTTGATCGGCCCCTTCGAGGACCTCGGGGGCGGCGTAGGCCGGCGTGCAGGCGCGGCGGACCGGCGGCAAAGTCAGATCGAAGGCCGAGCCGATGTCGATCATCTTCGAGTTGCCGGTCCGCTTGAGCATGATGTTCGACGGCTTGACGTCGCCGTGAATGATCTTGCCCCGATGCAGCGCATTGAGCGCTGCCAGGCATTCGCGGAGCACGGCGATCGCCATGCCCGGCTTCAGGCGGGCTTGCTCGGGGCCGGCGGTGACGATCACGTTGTTGATGTAGTTCCAGCGCGGCGCTTCGACCCGCTTCTTCAGTGCGTCGAGCATGCTGTGTGACAGCAGTCGGCTCAGATCGAAGCCGTCGACCCATTCCATCTCCATGATGCGGATCTGATTCCGCTCCACGAAGTTGTAGACGTCGAGCAGATTGTCTTGCTGGATCTGCGCCACGCGGGCCGCCGTCACAGCCATCCGTTCCATCGCATCCACGTAAGCAATGCGACCGTCGTACGGCTCGGGCGAGAAGATTTTGAGCGCGACGGGCAACGTGAACTTATCGGTGCCGCGCCGTTCGCTGAGATAGACGACCCCTTGGCCGCCGGTGCCGAGCAGGCGAATGAATCGGTAATGCTCGGTCCAGGTGATCCGTTGTTCGTCGATCAAACGACGATAGCGTTCGAGCGCTTCGGCGTCGGGACGCGCTTGCGGCTCGCCTCGACCGGCCGAGGTGAGGGAAGTGGTCAAAAACGTCGTGTACATGCCTGCCCGCCTTTCGAACTCCGTCCGTAGCCCCCGCGTTTCGTCGCCCGGTGCGATTCGCTGTTGTGGAATCGTACGTCGCGCGGCAAACGGTTTATCTCGGCATCGTGTTCCGTACGATGCCCGATCACGCCGGCACGACGATTCGTCGCACTAGCGTTCCACTCATCCTAAGCAGCCGGACCGCGAGGCGTCCAGGCGGGAAAGCCGAGTTGCTTGTCGACTAAATTTAGCAAGGGCTCGTCGCTGCGACGTCGGCGCAAATTTTCGCAAAAGAAATCCGTCATGTCGTCAATTCGGCGAGCACTCTGACCGCCGACGTGCGGGGTAATGATGACGTTCTTCAAGTCCCACAAGGAACTATTGACAGCTAGCGGTTCGACCTCGGTGACGTCGGTCGCGAAGCCGGAAAGTGTACCCACTTGAAGCGCGGCGATGAGATCTTTTTCGACGACGAGCTTGCCGCGCGCGACGTTGATCAAGACCGAGCCGGGGCGCATCGTCGCCAGCGTCCGCGCGTTGATGAGGCCGCGCGTGGCGTCGGTCAGCGGCGCGGCCAAGACGAGCACATCGACCGACGCGATGAGTTCTTCGTTGCGCGAGGCGGGCCAGAGTTCATCGACGGTGTCGGGCTTATCGGTAGGGAACCAATCGGTCGCGATGATGCGCCCCTTGAACGGTCGCAACACTTCGGCGAGCCGACGACCGTTGCCGCCGAAGCCGAGGATGCCGATCGTCTTGCGCGTGAGATCGCGCGTCGGACGGCGGATGAATTCGTGCTCGGCCTGGGCGCGAAGGAATCGCGGCAAGTCGCGGAGCAAGCCGGTGAGCAACGCCATCGTCTGCTCGGCCACTTGATCGGCCAGCACGCCCGAGGCGCTGGTGACGGTGATATTCGAAGCGACGACGGCCGGCGCGAGACAATGGTCCAGTCCGGCGGCCGACGATTGGATCCATTGCAAACGGCCGCGACGGACGACTTCATCCCACGGCACGGGCCGCTCTTTGGCATGGCCGCAGAAAATGTCGGCCTCCAAAATGGCTTCGGGAATGCCTTGTTGCCCGGCGTCGACGATCTCGGCGTCGGGGGCGGCGGCTTGGATTTGAGCGATATGTTTCGCTTCGACCGGGTAGCAAAGAACGATGCGCATCAACAGCAAGGGGGAAGGCGGAAGGGGGACGGGGGAAGGCGATGCGGCGTTAGCCTAGCAGCCTACTCGGTCGGTTGGCTAGCGGCGCTGAGGGACACCATGGCGGCGGCGGAGCGTGAACCGCAGAAGCTGCTGAGGGCCGACGAGACGACGACGAACCACCAGCCGAGATGCGGTAGTCCGGAAGCGAGCAACCCGCCGGCCGCCCCGGAGAGCGCGCCAATCACGGCGCCGTCGAGGGTCGGTTTACTGCGGGCAAAGAACCCGCTGAGCGTGCGGATCAGCATCGCGGCGAAGAAGCTGGTGACGAAGCCGATGGACGCCCCGCAGACCGCGCCAAAGAGTTGGATCACGATCAGGCCGGGAAGCTTGTTCAGGCCGAGCGGTTCATCGGAGAGCGTGATGGCGAAGACGCCGAGCGCCGCAGCGGCGCAGGTGACGCCGATGACGACCGCCGCGGTGAGCCGACGACGATGGTGAGCCTCGCCGACGAGCAATCGCCAAGCGCTGATGTATGCCAAGCCGGCAAAGACCGCTGCGACTCCGAGATCGAAGAGCCAGATTTTCCACACCGGCGAGTTCATCCAAAGGAGGAGCAAGGCGAGTAGAGCGCAGAGCAAGGCGAGGGCCGAGGCGAGCCGGCGAATGAGGCGAATCTTGTCGGGATTCAGATCATTCGCAGCGAACGTTTCGTCGTACATCGTGTCCTTATCCTAGGCGAAGAGGCGTCGACCGACTACGCTCATTTGCCGACCCATTTCCATTGC
>CAMCTH010000419.1 GCA_945877965.1 Planctomicrobium piriforme
ATAGCTGCCGATTTGCGCCATCAGCGTCAACAGCGCCGCCTGACGAATGTAAGTGCTCTTCCCCGCCATGTTCGGGCCGGTGATGAGCATGATCGTCCCGCCGCCTGGCGACATCGAAACGTCGTTCGGCACGAATTGCCCCTGCGGCAGCATGACGTCGAGCACCGGATGCCGGCCGGCCACGATCTTGAGCACCGGTTCGGCGACCATCGTCGGTCGACAGTAACCGCGATCGCGGGCCAAGTTCGCCAGCGACGCCAGCGCGTCGACGTCGGCCAATACGCCGGCCGTCGTCATGAGTCGCCGAGTCGCGGCCGCCGTTTGATCTCGCAGTTTGAGGAACAGATCGTATTCCAAGTCCTTCGACTGCTGCTCGGCCGTGAGGACCTTTTCTTCGTACTCTTTTAGCTCGGGCGTAATGTAGCGTTCGGCGTTCTTGACTGTTTGCTTCCGAACGTAGTTCGCCGGGACCTTGTCGCGGTGCGTGTTCGTCACTTCGATGAAGTAGCCGAACACGCTGTTGAAGCCGACTTTGAGACTCGGAATACCCGACGCTTGGGCTTGGTCGGCCTGATACTGCGCGATCCACTGCTTGCCGCCTCCCGCGAGGTCGCGAAGTTCCGCCAGCCGCGGGTCGTAATCGGCGCGGATGAAGCCTCCCTCTTTGCTTACCAACGGGCATTCGTCTTCGAGGGCCGCATCGAGTTGAGCCCGGAGATCGGGACATAAATCGAGCGATGCTTCGAGATGATTCAGTAAGGCGCTTGATCGCGAGGTCAGCTTCGCTTTGACCGCCGGGAGGCCGCGGAGCGTGCGGTTAAGGAAGCTCAAGTCGCGCGGCGTGGCGCGATTGGTCGTCACGCGGGCCAGTAACCGCTCGACGTCGTAGACTTTTTGCAACGAAGCTCGCAGATCGGCAACGAGCACTTCGTCGGCCATCAGTTCGCCGACCGCATCGTGTCGGGCCTCGATCTCGGCCGGGTCGACGAGCGGATTGTTCGTCCAATCGGCCAACCGCCGGGCTCCCATCGCCGTCACGGTCCGGTCGAGAACCGAGAGCAGCGTTCCCTCGCGTTTGCCGTCGCGCATCGAGCGGGCGATTTCGAGACTGCGCCGCGTCGCTTCATCGATTTCGAGCGTCGTCGTGGTGCGGTACGACGTCAGGCGATCGACATGGCCGAGCGAACTCTTTTGCGTCTCGATGAGATAATCGAGGATCGCACCGGCGGCACGAATCGCAGGACCGTCGTCGTCGTTGAAGCCGAAGCCGTCGAGCGAGCGCGTTTGAAAGTGCTTGCAAAGCCCGTCGCGTGCCGACTGTTCGCCGAAGGCCCACGCGGGTCGGCGCGTGACGAGAATCCGGCTGTTCAAGATCGTGCTGCTGAGCGGGGCATTCTCGGCGGCCAGGAGTTCGACCGGCCCGATCCGCGCCAACTCGTCGTTCAATCGCGAAGCGGGAATCTGCTCGGCGGCAAAACGTCCCGTCGATAGGTCGATCCAGGCGAGGCCGATCGGTTCGTCGCCGGCGATCGCGGCGAGGTAGTTGTTCTCGCGCGGATCGAGCAGTGCATCGTCGGTGACCGTCCCCGGCGAGACGATCCGGGTCACTTCGCGTTTGACGATCCCCTTCGCCGCGCGCGGATCTTCCATCTGTTCGCAGACGGCGACGCGGTAGCCGCCGGCGATCATCTTCCCCATGTAGCTTTCGAGCTGATGATGCGGAAAGCCGGCCATGGGGACCGGGTTCTCGCCTTTGTCGCGGCTCGTCAGCGCCAGGTTGAGGACCTTGGCGACGAGCTTCGCGTCGTCATGGAACAGCTCGTAGAAGTCGCCCATGCGAAAGAACAAGACCGCGCCGGGGCAGGCGGCTTTCGCATCGAAATACTGTTGCATCATGGGGGAGACGGTCATGCTGCAAAATGCTAGCAGACCGAAGCCGACCACGGCAGGGGGCGCGGAAATTCCCGCAGCGCCGCGCAATTTGCGGGCGATTTACGCCGCTGCTCCCATCGCGCCGTCGCTCAAGAGAACGCAATCACCGTGAAGGCTAAGAGAGCCAGACCGAACATCATCGCCGAAGCCAGAATGCCGATGACGTTGCGGCGCGCTTCACGATCCTCTTCGACCAGACGGTGCCGCTCGTCACGCTTGAAATGACGAAGCCAACTTCGGCCCGAATGATGTCCGTCTTCGGTGACGAACGTGTGGGGCCCCAGATGCGACATGTGAAACATGGCCGCTCCTCTCATCGAGAGTGGTAGAACGGCAAACCGACCTACCGACGCCGAGGCTTTCACAAGACGAACCGCGGTGCAAAGCACGGGTCGTTTGCCTAAGCGTCAATATATCCTCGCGACGCGGCAATGCACGCCGATAATCGGCGGTGCTCCAGATGCCTGGCAGGGCACGAATGGGTAGCAGGAGTTAGTACCGGCTGGCCGGATACTTCGCCGCCGTCTTCACCGAGGGCTTGGTTTGCGAGGCCCGAGCCCCCGGAGTATCCATCGTCATGTTTCCAAACGGATTCAGCTTAGAAACCTGCTCGGGGAGCGGTGGTATTGCGGCAGGCTTGGGCGGCGGCGGAGCGGCAAAGGACGAATTCGTCGCGACGGCCGCAGGCGGTGTCGCCGTCGCAGGAGTTGCCGTGGGAACCGATGACGCCGCCGGCGTTGCGACCGTCGGAGCGGCGTACGGGGACTGCCTGTTGGTAACGGACGCGGCAACGGCTGCATTCGCTAATGCCACCGGCGGCTTTACCACAACAGGCGGATTTGCATTTTGCTGCGAGCCGGCCGCTTGCTGCGCCGCGATGGCTTGTCGCACGCCGTTGCGCGTTGGAATCGTCCCCGACTGTTGATTGAGTTGCGGGCCTTGAAGTTGCGGACCGGCGTTGGTCGAGGGCAAGACCGTCGGCTGCGAAGCCGGGAGCGCGGGGACCGTGCTCGGCATCGTCGTCGGAGCGTTTTGAATCATCGGCGGATTCGCAGGCGGTGCGGGAACCGACGCGGTCGACGGCACGTTGTAGAGCGGGGTCGAAACAATTTGGCTCGAGGGCGACGTCACCGTAATCGCATCGACTTTCAGCTCTTCGCGCGGCACGGGGGTCGCAATCGGCGTGTCGAGCGACGTCGAATCGGACACCGTCGCCGGTGCAGTCTCAACCGGATTGGATGGGATGGTCGCCACCGCAGCAGCCCCGGCCGTCGGCTTCAGCAGATCGACCCATTGCTGCGCTTCCTTGAAGCCGGGCTTCAACTGAGACGCCGCCTGAAAATGTTCGTAGGCCGTCGCTTTGCTCTCCGGCGACTCCTTCTTGTTCAGCAAGTAGCCGACGTTGTAATGCGCGATCGCTTCGCCGTGCGCCGTGACGAGCGTTTCGTACGCCTCATCATCGCGGCCTAGTTCGACGAGCACCGTCGCCAAATTGTTGCGATACAACACCTTCTCGGGATCGAGCGCCACGGCGCGACGCAATGCGACGGCCGAGTCTTTGATCTTGCTGCTCCGCGCCAGACAGAGGCCGTAGTCGTTCATGACCGCGGCGTTTTCGGGATGCAGTTCCACGGCCGTGCGATAGAGCTTGATCGCTTCGTCGTAACGACCTTGGCGATCGTACAAGCGAGCCAGTCCGAGCAGGGCCGGCAGGTCCTTCGGATCGGCATCGAGGGCCTTGTTGTATTCTTCCACGGCGGCGGCCGTGTTGTTCGAACGTTCTTGCAGCTTGGCTAACGACACGTAGAGCGCGGCGTTCGGCGGCGTGGTCTTTGTGGCCAACGAAATCGCATCGCCCTGCGCGGCCTTCGATCCCGTCGGTTTCTTCGCCGACGTCGACGATGACTTAAACGGGGCGCTCAGCTTCTTCATCGCGGAATTCCACGACGATTCGGCCGGCGCGGCCTGCGGCGACGTCGATTGCCCGAAGGTCGGGTCGCTTCCTTCGACGTAATTCGAATCGGCCGGGGCAGCTTTAGAGAACGGGTTCCAACTCGGCATCGCGATGCCGCTCTTGCAGCCGCTCAGCGTCGACGACGATAACGCCGCCACGAGCATCCATCGACCCGCGTGTTTGATTCGAGACATGCTGCACCACTCCCTGGCGTTTGCGACCATGCATCGCGAACGGGCAACGGCCCCGCAGTCCCTGCGAGGAGAGGCCCTCATCTTCATGATCGGTCGACGAGGGTCGACCACATGAGACGGTTATGCCGATCATGCGGCTTCTGCAACAAGGCAGTGCCGGCAATCGCTTGCTTGCAGGACGAAGCTGCTTAGTTGTTCTCTTCGCCGGCGGACGGCGGGAGGACCGGGATCGGCGCGTTTTCCATGAAGCGCTGGTTGACGCCGTTCGAGACGTCGCCCCGCGTGCCGCGCGGCTCGACGGTCGTCAGCAGAATTTGCGGGATCGGCTCGCCTTGCATCAATTCGCCCGCAAAGTCCTGGACCGACTGCATTCGGGCGGCCGTCAACTCCGGACGATCGGCGCGCAGCACGTACACGGTCCGCCATTCGGCGGGAGTTTCGAACAGCACGGCCCGCAGCTTGAGCTTGCCGGTGTCGTTCAACTGTCCGGTCAGCTCGTTGAAGTGGTAGGTGCTGATCGTGTTCTGCGAGCGCCAGCCGTTGGCGATCATCATTTGGAACGGGGCGCGGACGGCGCTGCGATCGTGATCGAGAAACTGCTCGGGCCAGCGGATGTTCTGCGCCGTGTGCGTACGCCACGGTCCCCAAGTGCACCAGTTTTCGGCCCGCACGACGTCGGTCGACAGCGAAGCCAGCACCGTGAACATGGCGAAACGTAAGCGCGACATCGCAGCTCCTCCTCCGTGGGGAAGTCGGTCGTCGCGGACATGCTATCGCC
>CAMCTH010000420.1 GCA_945877965.1 Planctomicrobium piriforme
GATCTATCTCGACGGCCTATGGGGGAGTATCTTTAGCGTCTCAGAAGGTCGCTTCTTCTGGAAACGTCCAAAGGGCTGGCGGAGCCTGTTGGGCGTGCATTACGGTCCGCCGTTGACCGGGGTCGACGACGTGCACGCGGTTCGCCGCTCCGTCGAACAACTCGGTCAAGAGGCGGTCGCCGCCCGAAAGCCGCAGTCGATGATCGTCACACGCCGATTCCTCCGCGAAGCTCGCCGCAGCCGCAGTCGCAGCAAGATCGCCGACTCCACAGGAGCCGATCTCAACGGTGGCACGCTGCTGCTGCGATCGCTCGTCTTGCAGCGGTTCCTCCGTCGTCACGTCCTGCAAGACGACGAGCAATACGTCGGCGTATTGATTCCCCCGTCGGTCGGCGGCGTCGTCGTCAACACGGCGCTCGCGCTCGATCGCCGAACTTCGGTCAATCTGAACTACACCGTGAGTTCGGAGACGATGAACCACTGCATTCGCGACGCCGGCATCCGCCGCGTGCTAACGACGCGCAAGGTGATGCAGAAGTTCGATTTCCAAATCGAAGCCGAACTGGTCTACCTCGAAGACTTCAAAGACCGGATCGGCACGCTCGACAAGATCAACGCCGCGGTGCAGGCCTACGCACTGCCGATCTTCTTGCTCGAGCGAATGCTCGGGCTGACGAAAGTTTCGCCCGACGATGTGCTGACGGTCATTTTCACCTCGGGCAGCACCGGCGAACCCAAAGGCGTGATGCTGTCGTACGACAACATCGGCTCGAACGTGCTGGCGATCGACCAGGTGATTCACCTGACTAGCAAAGACGTGCTGCTCGGCATCTTGCCGTTCTTCCATTCGCTCGGCTACACCGTGACGATCTGGACCGTGCTCACGCTGTCGCCGAAGGGGATCTATCATTTCAGCCCGCTCGATGCCCGCGTCATCGGCGAACTCTGTCGCAAGCATCGCGGTACGATTCTGCTGACGACGCCGACGTTCCTCCGCTCCTATCTGCGACGGATCGAGAAAGAAGAGTTTGCTTCGCTCGAAGTCGTCGTCGCCGGTGCTGAGAAATTGCCGGTCGACTTGTGCGAGGCATTCGAAAAGCAGTTCGGCGTCCGCCCGGTCGAAGGCTATGGCTGCACGGAACTCTCGCCGCTCGTGTCAGTCAACGTGCCGGCCAGTCGCACCCCGGTGCAAGATCAGCCGGTCGCGCGGGAAGGGACCGTCGGTCGTCCGGTCCCCGGCGTCGCAGCGAAGATTACGGACCTCGACACCGGCGCGGAGCTTGGCCCCGAACAACCGGGCATGCTCTGGATCAAAGGTCCGAACGTCATGCTCGGCTACATGAACCAGCCCGAGAAAACGTCGCAAGTCGTCCGCGACGGTTGGTACCAAACCGGCGACGTCGCACTGCTCGATCGCGACGGCTTTATCAAGATCACGGGCCGCGAAAGTCGCTTCTCCAAAATCGGCGGCGAGATGGTGCCGCACATCAAAATCGAAGAGGCGCTGAATAAGATCGTCGATGCGAGCGAGGACGAAATCAAAATCGTCGTCACGTCAGTCCCCGATCCACGCAAGGGGGAACGGATCGTCGTCTTGCACACCGCGTTGGAAAAAACGCCCGACGCGGTCTGCAAGGAATTGAAAGACGCGGGCCTGCCGAACCTCTGGATTCCGGGGACCGACAGCTTCCTGCAGGTCGAACAGATCCCTGTGCTGGGGACGGGCAAACTTGATCTCCGCGGCCTGAAAAACGCCGCTCTCGCGAAGTTCGGCCCTGCCGCAACGCCCGCCTAACGCGTGGTTCGACCGCTCCGCGGGTCGCCCCGATGCCGAGCCCGCAACTTCGGCAGAACCCTCACTCTCGACGTAACGGCGTGCTAGACTTGAGCGATCGCCAACTCGCCGGAAAAGGGTCCGCTCATGTCGGTCGTTCGTCTCACGATTTTCTGCTCCGCACTCGCGCTGAGCCTGTGCTGCTGCCACGTCGCCTCGGCGCGCAATCTGTTCGTCGACAACACTGCCGGCGACGATCGCGCCAACGGACGCACACCGACGTCGTCGCTCGAATCGGGTCCGGTCCGCACAATCGCGCGAGCGTTGACCCTGAGCGAACCGGGGGATCACATCGTCCTGGCGGCGACGGGCCAGCCGTATCGCGAGAGCGTGTCGCTCTCCGGCGGCAATCACTCGGGCTTTAGCGTTCGGCCGTTTACGATCGTCGGCAACGGCGCGGTCCTCGACGGCTCCGAGCCAGTGCCGCCTAAGAGTTGGGAGCCTGTTCGCGAGAATCTCTATCGCTTCCGCACGCCGCGCGGTGGATACCATCGTCTGTTTCTCGACGGCAAGCCGGCGACGCGCGTGCCGGTCGATTCGGCCGTCGGTCGACTGCCGCCGATGCAACCGCGGCAATGGTGCTCGCATGCCGGGTACATCTATCTCACAACCGACAAAGACAAGCACCCGCGCGAGTACCCGCTGAGCTACGCCGCGCTGCCGGTCGGCATTTCGCTCTATCAGGTCAAGAACGTCGTCGTGCTTGATCTGACCGTACAGGGTTTTCAGACCGACGGCGTCAACGCGCACGATAGTGCCCGCAACGCGCGACTGGGCGGAATGATTCTGCGCGGCAACGGTCGCTCGGGCTTGGCGGTTGGCGGCAGCAGCACCGTCGAAGCCGACGGCTGCCTAATCGGCGACAACGGCGAATCGCAAGTCAATCTTTCGGGCTACGGCACGCTGAGCTTGCAACTCTGCGACTTGCTGGACGCGACGGCGCCAAAGATTTTGCGCCGCGGCGGCCGGCTGTTCATCGACGGCGTGATGCAAGAATAGCCGTCGTCGCCGATTGGCTGACAATCCGCGTGATGCGGTTACTTCTTAGCCGCGGTCGCTTCCGCCTCGGCTTCGTGCATTACCTCGGACACCTCGCGTCGCGTTACGGCATAAACACCGACGCCGATCATTGCGATGATGATTGTGATAATGCGATAAACCAGTGAGACGAGCAGGCCTCGCGATTCGGAGACCGGCGTCGCCGACATCGTGGCGAACAACTCGGCGATCGAAAGCTCGAAAGTTCCCAATCCGCCGGGCGTGATCGGCACGGCGCTGACGACCATCGCCAACGGCACGATCACAAAATGTTCCGCTAGTGTCGGACTCGCACCGGGAATGGCCATGCCTACGACATAGAAACCGCACACCGTCAGCAGATGAACGAACACGCTGATGGCCAAAGCCAACGCAACGCTCCCTAGTCGGGTGCGATACATTCGCACCGCGCCGATGAGCTGACGAAAGACCGAGCCGATGCGCGGCAGGTTGCCGAGAAACTCGGAGAACCGGCCGTTCGTCGAGCCGGGAATCAGGAGCATCAGAATGCCGATGGCGCCGATGAGCGTGCCGAGCAGCGTGCCATAGGCGACGCCGCGAACCGAAGCGGAAGGCGACTTCCACAGTCCGTTGATGAGCACGGCTCCCGAAGCGACGACGAACAGACCATACAGGCCGACGATCCGATCGATCACCACGGTCGCCACCGCCTGAGCACGACGACCGTGATATTCGCGGGCGATGAACACTGCCTTAAACAGATCGCCGCCAACGCCCCCCGGAGCTACGAAGTTGAACAGGTAGCCCAAGAATCCCAGGCTGAACGCCTTCGAGGTGCTGAAGGAGAAGTCGAGCGCCCTAACAAGCAGCTGCCAGCGGAAGAAGGTAAAGCAGACGCCCGAAAAGAAGAGCCCAAAGGCGAGCCCGATTCGGGGCCAATCCTTTGGCTCGCGGAGCAGTGTGGTAAATTGGTCGTTCTGCGCAGCGTTGTAAAACAGGTAGCCGATAATTCCCGCCGCGAACGCAAACTTCAGCACCTTGCCGAGAATTTTATTCATCGACGAATTTTTTCTCGCGATCTCGGAGCCAAAATTTACGATAACGGAGTGTGCCCTACGTGGTCGCCGAAATCATTCAAAAATGAATCGGCGAACGTAAGTTGTTGCCGGGTAAGCGGCAGCCGTCCTTGACAGCATTCGGAGGTAGTGATAGGCTCTGTGTTTCCATCGGGCAACCCCAATTTGCCTACCCGGATTTGAGGACCTCAATTCCGCAGAACCCAACGATGGACGACCGTTACAAACGGGGGATTAGCTCAGCTGGGAGAGCGCTTGCATGGCATGCAAGAGGTCATCGGTTCAAATCCGTTATCCTCCACTTTGAAAGCCCACTTAGAATTGTCTAGGTGGGCTTTTTCATGCGCTCATGGCAATGCACGGATGCGCTATCCCGTATCCCCATTGATATCAAAGGTTCATCACGCGGCACGATGCATAGACGGTTCCAACTTGTAGGGCTGATAGTCGATGTGTTCCTGTGCGGGCCAGAGGCTGGTAATTGGACCGGTTTTGTCGCGATTTTCGACATTCCCACTTGGTAACTCTGGGGGAGTGAGTTCACGGTGCTCTTGGCGACTCTCGGTTTCGCGGTCGCTTCATGATAGAATTATGTCTAATCCGCCCGCCTACCCACCCCGCCTCCTTTTGCACGCACTATGAGAACGGCCTGTTTCTATTTCGGCTTCCTCGGCTCCTGCTTGTTGCTGTTCGCGGTCGTGGGACCTCTGGCCGCGCAGGACATTGCTTCAACGAATGCATTAGATCCGAAGGTACGCGCGTACTTCAAAACGCATTGTCTAGTCTGCCATAGCGAAAGCTCGAAGACGAGCGACTTTCGGATCGATAACCTTTCGACCAAGGTCGGTTTTGAGAACACGCCGCAGTGGCTGGAGATTATGGAGCGGATCAGCTCCGGTGAGATGCCGCCGGAGGAACATAAGAACCGCCCCAGCGCCGCAGAT
>CAMCTH010000421.1 GCA_945877965.1 Planctomicrobium piriforme
TGCGGGCCGTTTTCAACATGGCGACGGCGAGCGGACCGCGGATCGTCGAGATTGCCGAGCGGATCGCCGCCGACATTCGCAAGCGTCGGCTGCGGCCCGGCGATGCATACGACGGCACGGCCGAGACGGCGCAACGACTGCGCGTGAGCGGCTCGACGGTCAATCGCGCGTTTCAATTGCTGGCGCAGCGCGGCGTCGTCGTGCGCAAGCAACGGCTCGGCACGATCGTCGCCGAACCGCGACCGGTTCGCGCGACCGCGACGTTGCAACGCGTCCATCTCGTCGTCCGTGAAGATCACTTACGAGCGGAAGGTTTGTGGGCCGACGGCGTGCTCTGGGGTTTGCAAGGCGCTCTGCCGGGCGTGGAGTTGCAATTCAACTTTCGACCCGAGGTCGACGAAGCGGAGTACGTCGAGCGGTTGATTCACGATGTGCTGCGGAGTCGCGAGGCGGCGGGGTTGGTGTTGATTCGCTCGACGGTCGTCACGCAACGCTTGGTCGCCGACAGCGGTCTGCCGGCGGTCGTCAGTGGGACGTTGCAGCCGTCGATCAAAAACTTGCCGAGCATCGATCGCGATCAACGGCACATCGGTTCGCTGCTGGCCGAGCATCTGCTGCGAACGAAGTGTCGAACGTTTTTGATACTGATGCGCGAGCGACTGGCGGCCGGTGATCATGCCGCGCTCGACGGTGCGTTGGCGACGTTGGCCGAGGCAGGCGTGCCGCTCGATGCGATCCGGCTGCGGTTTCTGCCGTCAGACGATGCGGCGATCGTTGCGGCTGTGCGCGAGCAACTGACCGAAGCGGCAACGCGCGGCGAGCGAATCGGTTGCCTGTGCCGCTCGGCGCGATTGGCCCGCGGCACGGCGGCCGCCGCTTCCACGTTGCGACTGCCGCTGAAACGTCGGCCGACGATTGTCGCCGCCGACGCCGAGGGTTCTGCGCCGGGGACGATGCCGTATCCCTACACCGAGCCGACGATCGGGGCCGAGGCCTGGGGCGAGCGGCTCGGGCAAATGCTGGCGGCCGCCGCGCGGGGTGAACGTCCGGAACCGTATCGGGCGACGATCCCGGTTCGCTTGCGCCTGCCGGAGTGACGAACGATCTGCCTTTCCGAGCCCCGCACGTCAGTAAGGGGTCTTCGCTGCCGTGAAGAAAAGCACAGAACCCCTTACTGACGTGCGGGGCTCGAAAAGACGGGAGCTAAATCGCGTCGGGTCCGTTTTCGCCGGTGCGGATGCGGAGGACTTCGTCGAGCGTGCTCACAAAGATCTTGCCGTCGCCGATCTGGCCCGTTTGCGCCGTCCGCAGGATGACGTCGAGCACCTTCCGCAGGCTCTCTTCGGGAACAACGAGTTCGAGCTTCACCTTCGGCACGAAGTCGACCGTGTACTCGGTGCCGCGATAGAGTTCGGTGTGCCCCTTTTGACGACCGAAGCCGCGAACCTCGGTGATCGTCATTCCTTGAATGCCGACCTCGGTCAGCGCGTTCTTGACGTCTTCGAGACGGAAGTGACGGATGATCGCTTCGATTTTTTTCATCAGCGTCGCACCCAGTTCGGGGCAGCGAAGGGTCGTACGGCTCCGGAACGAGCCGCTATTCTTACCGGCGCGAACCAAAGGGTCAATTCAACTCGGCCGCTGCGACGGCTCCGGCTTACAGGAAGATGTATCCTTCTTCGCCGTGTTGGCTGTAATCGAGCCCTTGTACTTCGGCTTGTTGCGAAACGCGGAGGCCCATCGTGACGTCGAGAATCTTGAGCAGCACGAACGTGACGACGGCGGCATAG
Organism: Planctomicrobium piriforme; assembly: GCA_945877965.1. Taxonomy (GTDB): domain Bacteria; phylum Planctomycetota; class Planctomycetia; order Pirellulales; family PNKZ01; genus CAMCTH01. The sequence goes on from CAMCTH010000421.1 coordinate 1,791, forward strand.
GCGATGCTGATGCCGGTGGCGATCGCTTGATCTTTGAGCAGCGTTCCCCCCTCGATCAGCCCGAGCGGACCGGGCGAACCGACGACCTCGCGCGTGGCGAAGACGCCGGTGAGCAGCGCGCCCAAGGTGCCGCCGACGCCGTGGACGCCGAAAGCATCGAGCGAGTCGTCGTACTTGAACTTGTTCTTGATCGTGGTGCAGGCGTAATAGCAGACCGCGCCGGCGGCGAGGCCCATGAAGATGGCCGACATCGGCTGCACGAACCCGGCGGCCGGCGTGATGCAGACCAAGCCGGCGACCGCGCCGGAGCAGCAGCCGAGGACCGTCGGCTTGCCGCGGAGCAGCCATTCGAGCCCCGGCCAAGCGAGTGCGCCGGCGGCGGCCGCGAAGTGCGTCGCCGCAAAGGCTCCGGCCGCTTGGCCGGTCGCGCCGAGCGCGCTCCCCGCGTTGAAGCCGAACCAACCGACCCACAGCATCGCCGCGCCGATCGTGGTGTACGTCAGATTGTGCGGCGGCATCGGTTCGTGGCCGAAGCCGAGTCGCTTGCCGATCATGATGCAGCAGATCAGGGCCGAGATGCCCGAGCTGATGTGGACGACCGTGCCGCCGGCGAAGTCGAGCGCCCCGGCGACGGCATGCGGCGATTTTTCAAACGTCACGAAGTCATACGCCAGCAGTCCGCCGTCCCACACGGCATGGCAGAGCGGGCAATAGACGAGCGTCCCCCAGAGGAGCGAGAAGACGACGAGCGTGCTGAACTTCATCCGCTCGGCGAACGCTCCGCAGATGAGCGCGGGAGTGATGATGAAGAACATCCCTTGGAACAGCATGTGCGTCAGACGCGGCATGGCGAACAGTCCGGGGACCGCTTCGATCGGATACGTCACGACGCCGTCGACCAGCGCGGGCTGGACGTTGCGCATGAACAGGTACTCGTCGGTGCCGATCCACTTGTTGCCGCCGCCGAACGAGAGCGAGTAGCCGTACGTCGCCCAAACGAGGGTCATCAAGCCCATCAGGAAGAAGCACTGCATCATCACGCCGAGCACGTTCTTCTTGCGAACGAGGCCGCCGTAGAAGAGGGCCAGGCCCGGCGCGGTCATCATCAGCACCAGCGCGGCCGAGATGAGCATCCAGGCGTGATCCCCTTTATCGAACGTCGGCGCCGCGGCCGGAGCGACGGGCTCGGTGATCGGGTCGACCGCCGGCGCTTGGCCGAACAGCGACGTCGCCGAGATTGTGATCAACAGCCATGCCCCGACCGGCAAGAGAAACGAAAATGCCGCCGCAGGTGCGATCCGCCTCATCGCACGACTCCTTATTCACGCACATCGAATTGTATCGAGCGTCGGAAGGATTCCGACCATGGGGCGATAGCGTATTCGCTCGACGGCACGTCGTAAAGTTGATTTGCGTGAAATCTTGCGACGGGGCCGTCGCCGCGCCATCGCGTGAGGCAATCGTCGCGCTAGGACGTCGTCGAGTTAGATCGACTTCTGCCACGGGACGTCGGCGACGCCGGCCTTACGGTTCGTCCACCGCGCGAGGACGAAGAGCAGATCGCTCAGCCGGTTCAGGTAAATCAGCGCGTCAGACGAGATCGGCTCGGCGACGAGCCCTTCGTTCCCCTCGACGACGACGGCGGCCAGCGTGACCAGCAATCGCTCGGCCCGGCGACAAATAGTTCGCGCCAAGTGCAGACTCGCGGCGGCCGGCGTCCCCCCGGGCAGGATGAACTGCTTCAACGGTTCGAGCTCGGCTTCGTGTCGATCGATGGCGGATTCGAGGGCCGCGACTTGCTGCGGCGTGACGCCGGCGATGCCGAACTTCTTCGGCTCCGGCGTCGCCAACTCCGCTCCGAGATCGAAGAGTTGATTCTGGAACGTGACCAGCAGGGCGTCGAGTTCCGGCGGGGGCGATTGCGTGCGGACGACGCCGAGTACCGCGTTCAATTCATCGACCGTGCCGTACGCCTCGATGCGGATATGGTCTTTGCGAACCCGCGGCCCGCCGAACAGGCCGGTCTCGCCGTCGTCGCCGGTCTTGGTGTAGATCTTCATTTGTTTCACTCCGTTGCTCGGGTCGAATATACTGCATCGACCAACATCAGGGAGAATCTTGTATGACTTTCATGCTCCGCCGCTTTGCCGTTCTGATATTCGCTTGCGGTTTAGCGGCCGCTCAGGCCGTCGCCCAACCGCCGCAAACGCAGGAAAAGACCGAATCGATCGAAGGTCAGTTCCTTTCGAACATTCGCCAAGTGACGAGCGGCTTCGTCAAAGCGGGCGAAGGGTATTTTTCGCCCGACGGCAAGCAGATCGTCTATCAGGCGATCTCGAAGGAGTACCCGTTCTACCAGATCTATACGCAACCGCTCGAGGGCGGGACGCCGAAGTTGGTCAGCACCGGCCGCGGTCGCACGACCTGTGCTTACTTCTCGCCCGACGGCAAGAAGATCGTGTTTGCGTCGAGTCACTTGGATCCCAAGATGAGCGAGACTGAAGCGGCTGAGCGGAAGCAGCAAGAAGAAGACGCGAAGGCGGGCCGACGCCGACGCTATGAATGGCCGTTCGATCCGTTCACGGAAATCTTCGAGGTGTCGGTCGACGGTGGGCCGCTCAAGCAGATCACGAACTCGCCGGGCTACGACGCCGAGGGAGCTTACAGTTACGACGGCAAGCAGATCGCCTTCTGCAGCACCCGCGACGGCGACCCGGATTTGTATCTGATGAATGCCGACGGCAGCGACGTTCGGCAACTCACGAACGTCGACGGCTACGACGGCGGCCCGTTCCTCTCGCCCGACGGCAAGTGGGTTTGCTATCGTTCGGATCGCAAGCTGAAAGAGCACTTGCAAATCCACGCGATCAGCGTCGACGGCAAGCACGACGTCGCGCTGACCGACGACCCGAACTCGGTCTTCTGGGCGCCGTACTGGCACCCGACGAAGCCGTATCTGATTTGGACCGGGGCCGATCACTCGAACCCGAACGCGCGACCGAACTACGACCTGTGGCTGATGAAATACGACGTCGTCGACG
>CAMCTH010000422.1 GCA_945877965.1 Planctomicrobium piriforme
GCAACGACGTGAATCGTCCGCTGCTGACGCAACTCGCGAACGACGCCGGCGGCTTGGCCGCGTTTCTTTCGGCCGGCGACGATTTCGAACAGCAAGCCGAGGCGTTTCGCCGCAAGCTCAGCAAGCCCGCCGCCACGAGGCTGAAGCTCGCGTTCGACGGGGGTGACGTGTACGACGTCGAACCGCAACGTTTGCCGAATCTGTTCCACGGCCAACCGCTCCGCGTCTACGGTCGCTACCGCAAGGCGGGCTCGATGCAAGTTCGCGTACAGGCCGAGGTGCTCGGCAGTCCTTTGGATCAAGCGGTGCCGGTCGAGTTGCCGCAGGTCGACGAAGCCAATCCGCAGATCGAACGGATGTGGGCCTGGAAGCGAGTCGAGCGTCTCATGGAGGAAATGCGTCGCGACGGCTCGCAAAGTCAACGTGATGAAGTCGTCCGGCTTTGTGAAGGGTATTCGATCGTCAGCGAACATGCCTCGTTCATTGTCTTAGAGAACGACGCCGAGTTCGACCGTTGGAAGATCGAGCGACGCAACGTGGTGCGCAACGCTCGCGATCGCAAGGCGCAGCAGACCGTGCGCGATCAACTGGAAGTGCTCCGTCGCGAGACGCAGGCTGCCTTGGGCCCGGATGCGAAGTCGGCCGCCGAGCCGGAAAAGAATGACCTCGGTGTGACGACGCAGGCTTCGCCGACCGCTCCGCGACGACAAGCGAGCACGCCGCAATCGCGGCCGATGGCCAATGCACCCCAGCCGGGCCCGCGGGATCTGTCGTTCAACATTCCGCATTCGAATCGGAATCAAGGCGGCGGCGGAGGGGGCGGCGGTGCTCTCGACCCGCTGACGGTCGGTGCGGTGCTGACCTTGGTCGGAGCCGGGGTGCTCCGTCGTCGTAACCGGGCCGCCTAGATCGACGTGAGGTAGCGATGCCCGCCGCATGCTGCTCGAAGGGTGGGGCAAGGTCGAGTCGGAGAGCGGAGCCGCTAGCTTCGCTCTCCGACCGACCCGTTTCCAAAGTGATGCTTATTCATCATCCTCGTGCTTAGAAAGCCAAGCTCATGTCCGCATCTGCTTCCGCAACTCCGACCCGTTCCCCTGAATCGTGGCTCACGTTCGCGTCAGCCGGTTTGGCTCGCGTGCCGCTGACGATCACGCTGACGCTGTTCGCCGCGTTGTTGTCGACCTCGCCGGAAGCCGCACTGGCCGCCGAGTTCGATCGCGCGGCCTTGCAGTGCGGCCAACTCTGGCGAGTTTCGACCGGGCATTTCGTGCATTGGAACGTCGATCATCTGCTCTGGGATCTCGCGGCATTCTTTGTGCTTGGCGCCTATTGCGAAGCCCGCGGTCGCCGTAGTTACGCGATCTGCTTGCTGTTGGCGTCGTTAACCATTTCGGCCGGCGTCTGGTGGTTTTTGCCCGACCTGCAGACGTATCGCGGACTCAGCGGCCTCGACTCGGCATTGTTCGTCTTGGCGGCCGGTCGGTTTGCCGTCGATGCGCGACGTCAGGGAGATGCCGCGGCCGCGTGGTTTGCTTATGCGGCCCTCATCGGGTTCTTGCTCAAGATTGCTTATGAGACGGCGACCGGCGCGACGCTGTTCGTCGATTCGGCCGCGGCCGACTTCGTGCCGCTGCCATTGTCACATCTGCTCGGCGGATTGGCCGGCGCCGGCGTCGTGTTGTGGCTGAACGGTCGACGGTCTGACCTTGGTCGCAACTTGGCCGCGGTGCATGGCAGATCCCAAGAGCCGACGTCATAATGGTTCCGCCTAGGGAATGATCCGCTCGATCTTATTTCAAGTAGAGTAACTACGTACGATGACTGCCGTGGAACTACCGTTGGCCGGCATGAAGGTGTTGGATCTGACCCGCGTTTTGGCGGGGCCGTACTGCACGATGTTGCTCGCCGATCTGGGGGCCGACGTCGTGAAGATCGAGCGGCCCGGCCTCGGCGACGATGCCCGCGCGTTCGGGCCGTTCCTGCCGTCGGGCGAAAGCGCGTACTTCGCCGGCATCAATCGCGGCAAACGGAGCATCGTGCTCGACCTCAAACAAGATGCCGACCGCGAGACGTTTCTGAAACTCGTCGCGCAAGCCGATGCGGTCGTCGAGAATTTTCGCCCCGGCACGATGGAGTCGCTCGGTCTCGGCAGTGAGAAGCTGCGCGAGTTGAACCCGCGGTTGGTCTACACCTCGGTCTCAGGCTTCGGGCGCACGGGGCCGTATCGTCGGCGGCCGGCGTACGATGTGATCGTGCACGCCTTGGGCGGATTGATGAGCATCACGGGGCACGAAGTCGAGCGGCCCGCGCGAGTCGGCAGTTCGATCAGCGATATTCTGGCGGGCATTTACTCGGCGTTGGCGATCACGGCGGCGCTGGCGCGGCGCGCCAAGACGGAGCGCGGCGGCGACTTGGATTTGTCGATGCTCGACTGCACCGTGGCGGTGTTGGAGAACGCGATCGTTCGCTACGGCGTGACGGGCGAAGTGCCGGGCCCGTTGGGGACGCGGCATCCGTCGATCACGCCGTTCCAAGCGTTTCGCGCGAGCGACGGTCCGCTCGTCATCGCGGCCGGCAACGACGTGTTGTGGAAGACGCTTTGTACGGTACTCGAAGTGCCGCACCTCGTTGCCGATCCGAAGTTGGCGACGAACAAGCTCCGCACGGAGAACCAGCCGTACATGGAAGGGGCGTTGCAAGCCGCACTCGGCCGAAAGAGTGTGGCCGATTGGCTGGCGCTATTAGAAAAGGCAGGCGTGCCGGCCGCGCCGATTCAGAACATTCAACAACTGATGGACGACCCGCAGTTGCAAGCCCGCGACATGTGGCACACGCTGACCGATCGCGACGGTCTCGAACTAACGACGCCGGGGACGCCGCTGGTGCTCGACGGCCAAAAGCCGGAACTCGGCGGAACGTGGCCGCGATTGGGAGAGCATCAAGACGAAGTGCTGGCCGAGTGGTTGCGGTAGAAATGCTGAACGCTAAATGATGAGTGATAAATGGCAGATGCAGATGCGCTCTGGATTCCTCCATTTAGGAATTATCATTTAGCGTTCAGCATTTCTACCGCAGCAACAGTTGGCACGCGATTGCCGAGAGTGGGGCCATGGCGAAGCCCCACAACAGCATGCGGTTGAACAGCGGGCGGGTTTCGGTCGTTTTTGCCGCCGCCGCGATGCAGAGGGCTCCGATCGTCGACAGCGGCGAGACGTCGACCGCGTTCGAGCCGATGACGATCGCCTCGGCGACCGCCGTCGGGTTGCCGCCGCCGACTTGCTCGACGAGATCGCCGACCATCGGCAGGAACGTCGGCAGGACGACGCTCGATGTGCTGCTGAAGATGGAAATTAAGCCTGTGATGAAGGCCGACCAACCGACGACGGTTTGCGCGTCGGCGACGTGCCGCATCTGTTGCGAGAGCAAGTTCACCGCGCCGGTCTTCTCGCAGTAGGCGACGAGCGTTGAGACGCCGATCACCATGAGGATGACGTTCCACGGCATTGCGCGGATCGTTTCGCGTTCGTCGGCCGAGCGACTAATAATGACGAGCGTGGCCGCCGTGAAAGCGGCGAGCCCTAGGTTCAATCCGGGCAACGCCAGGGCCGCGACGATCAGGCCGATGATGGCGACGAGCGTGAGGATATGACGACGTTCGAACGTTGCTTTCTCGGCTTGCGTGGCAGCGACGGAAAGCCGAGGGTTGTCGTCGTCGCGATTTACCTTCCAGCGTAAGCCGCCGAAGATGAGGCCCCCGACGACGGCCAGCAGCGTGTTGACTGCGGCATTCGCCAGGAAAGTCGTCGTCAGCGCCGCTTCGAGGTGATGTCGCGCATAGTTGTCGGCAATGACGATCCCGATCGGAGTCAGGGGCGACGCTCCGCCGGCGATCGAGCCGTGCGCGACCGCAATGATCATCACGAGCGGCGGAATGCCGAGTCGCGCCGAGATGGCCAAAGCCGACGGCGCCAATAGCGCCGAAGAGGCAATGTTTCCCGGCCCCGCGGCCGCCAGCACCAGCGCGAGCAAGAAAAAGACCGGCGGCACGGCCCACGCCCGACCGCCGCAGAACCGCACGCTCCGATCGACGACGAGGCCGAGCGTCCCGTTCACCTGGGCGGCCGCAAACAGCAGCGTCGTCCCGGCGAGATCGAGGAACAGCTTCGTCGGAAAGCCCGCGAGCACCGTCGTCAGGTTCTGCTGGGCGTCGAAATGCGGCGCGACGTACGCCCCGATGAGCCACACGGTCGACAGGGCCGCGAGGCCGACGTTCAACGACGTTACGCAACTGAGGATCAGCACGCAAACGAGCGCGGCGAGACAGAGTTCGGCGAGACCCATTCGAGTTCCCAGGCTAAGGGGCGATGCTGCGGGCCGAGACGTGCGACAGTTTACGAGCGACGCCGTCGGGCGGAAAGCGAAATCGGCCCCTCGCGGCGACTTGCGATCGTTCACGGCGTCGGTCACGATAGCAACGTTCCCCTGAGCATGCCCCGCCCCTCGCTCCCTCCCGGAGTTGCCGATGTTGGACCTTCGTCATTCGCGATGGGTCGCCCCGTTATGCGTCATCGGGTTCATCACGACGACCGGTGCTGCAACTCGACTCAAAGCCGCCGACTCGAAACCGCCGCAGCGGCTGAACGTCTTGTTCCTGCATGCCGACGATCAGCGGCCCGACACGATTGCCGCGCTCGGCAATCCGTCGATCATCACGCCGACGCTCGACTCGCTGGCTCGCCGTGGGCTCGCCTTTCGCAACGCTTATAACTTCGGCGGCAACTCAGGGGCCGTTTGTTTGCCTAGTCGCAACATGCTGATGAGCGGCAAGTC